>NZ_JBGSXF010000459.1:0-2754 GCF_041751555.1 Persicitalea sp.
GACGCCAAGTACCCCATCCCGTCCACCAGCAACAGGTACCGCTTCTCGGACCGCTACGTGGAGGACGGCTCGTACATCCGGCTGCGCAACATCGAGCTTGCCTACGACCTGTCCATCGAGAAATGGAAGGTTCTGCGGAACGCGAAGATTTACGTGAGCGGCCAAAACCTGCTCACCCTCACCAATTACTCCTGGGTGGATCCCGACGTGAATTCCCGGGGCGGCTCCAATTCCCTCGATCAGGGCATCGACTACGCCACTTACCCCTCGGCCAAGCAGTGGACCGCCGGGCTGAGGATTGGTTTTTAACTATTTCAGTAAGCAAAAATACCATTGCCATCATGAAAAAACACCTTTTTCAACTGACCCTTGCGGCGATACTCCTGACCGCCGCTTCCGCTTGCAAGGACGTGCTGGTCGAGCAGCCCAAAGCCCTGACCGTCGAAGGCTTCTACAATACCCCAACGGAAGTGGAAGCCGGACTGGCCGCCATTTACGAACCCATCCGGGGCCAGATGAGCGGCTGGTGGATCGGAATCCTGGAATCGCACACCGAGTGGGGGGCCGGGCTGAGCGGGGCTGCCAACTTCGATTCCTTCAAGAGCATGCAGGGCGTGAGCAGCGTCGGGGCTAACAATCTCATCCCCCGCTGGAATGCCTTCTACCAAAGCATCAGGAACGCCAACCTGGTCATCAAGTACACCCCGGACAGCAAAATCCTCACGCCCGAACAAGTGAAGATGTACGTGGGCGAAGCAAAATTCCTGCGCGCTTTCTGCTATTTCCAGCTCGTGCGCGGCTGGGGCGGCGTCCCGCTGCACACGGAGGAAAACCTGAGCGAGTCGAACGCCATTCCCAAGGCCGGCAAGGAGAAAATTTACGAGCTGATTACCGCCGACCTGCAGGATGCCGAAACGAACCTGCCCGACAAGGCCCCTCTGGTGGGCAAGCCTTCCAAATGGACGGCGAAATCCGTGCTGGCGGATGTATTCCTGTACCGCAATATGAACAAAGAGGCCGCCGAAAAAGCCAACGAGGTCATTCAGTCCGGCAAATACTCGCTGGAAAAAGTCAAAGTGGCCGACGATTTCAACAAAGTTTTCGGGATGGGGGCCAACTCGGCCGAAGAAATTTTTTACCTCAAATACAACGTCAACAGCCCGAGCCAGTTGGTGCTTTTCACCATGCAAATATCCACGCCCTGGTTCGGGGCCAACGGTTTCGGGGTCATCAACTGGCACGACCAAGCCACTTTTTACAAGAATTGGAATGATGACGACCTAAGAAAGAGCTTCAACTGGTACCTGGACAAAAGCCGGTCGAACCCCTTTCTATCGGGCCAAACTGCGTTCCCCAACAAAGGCGTGACCATCCTGTCGCCGAAAAAATACAACAACCCCTCGGCCACGATAGCCACTTTCAGCCTGCCCGCCTACCGCTATGCCGACGTGCTGCTCATCCACGCCGAGGCTTCCACGACCGCCGCCGGACCCACCGAGGCCGGGCTGAGGAGCCTGAACATGGTGCGCCGCCGGGCCTACGGTTTCGATCCTGCCGCTCCTTCCCCCGTGGATTTCGTCGCCGCTGACTACAACGCGAAGACCTTCGTCGATTTGGTGGTCAAAGAAAGGGGCTACGAGTTTCAGTTGGAGGGCAAGCGGTGGTTCGACCTGGTGCGGTCGGGCCGCATCAAGGAGGTGATGAAGGCCAGCATCGACCGCGACGTGGCCGACAAACACCTGCTGTGGCCCATCCCGGACATCGAGTTCGACCTCAATAAGGGGCTGGACCGAGCCAAGGACCAGAATCCGGGGTATTGACGGGCGGGTGGTTTTGTGAATAGAAAACCGTCTTGTGGTTCTGTTATCGGGTAAATCGTCAGTCGCTGGTTTTAACAAGTATTCTTTTTTTTATGAAAATAAAAATTCCGGTTTTTTTCCTAATGCTTTCCATCGGGATAAGTTTTAGCCATGCCCAGACGGCCGAGCATATTCTGAGAGAAAACGGCGTTGGCCGCCAGAAAACAACGCACCTCCTCAACGGCAAGAACTTCGACGGCTGGTACACCTTCCTGCACGACCAGGGCCGGGGCCGTGACCCCGACCGCGTCTTCACGCTCGAAAAGGGCGTGCTGCACATCACGGGCTCGGAGTTCGGCAGCCTGACGACCGAGCGAGAATACGAAAACTACGAGTTGACCCTCGAGTACAAATGGGGGTCCGCCACGCACGAACCCCGCGCCAACGCCGCCCGCGACAATGGCGTGTTCATTCATTCGGTGGGCAAAGACGGCGCCTACGCTGGCAACTGGATGTACGCCATCGAGTGCCAAATCATCGAGGGCGGCACGGGCGATTTCCTGGTGGTCGGCGACGGCAGCGACGATTTCGCCATGACCAGCCCGGTGGTCTCGGCGGCCAAACCACCCTACTACCATAAGCCCGACGGCGATACTGGTACTATCCACCGGGGGCGCGTCAACTGGTGGGGCCGCGACCCGGCCTGGAAGGACGTGAAGGGCTTCCGGGGCGCGAAAGACCTCGACAAACCGCTGGGCGAGTGGACGCACATCAGGATACTGGCGATGGGGGAGGAGGTGTATTATTTCGTCAACGGTACACTGGCCAACCACGCCCTGCGCGTAAAGCCCGCCAAAGGGCGCATTCAGATTCAGTCCGAGGGGGCCGAAATATTCGTTAGGAAAGTCGAGATGACGCCTTTGGCGCGTAAATGAAATAATTTTACCAACAGGTG
>NZ_JBGSXF010000460.1:0-4156 GCF_041751555.1 Persicitalea sp.
CGAGGGCAGATAGCGCAGGGCGTAGTCATGGATGTCATTCTTGCCGTGCTTGTTCTCGTGAATTCGACAGTAGAAGTAGATCGTCAGCAGTTCAGCGTCGGTGATTGTGAGGTTTTCAGGCTCAGAGTTGGGACTGAACCTTTGGCAGTACCAGCGTAGTTCCGTATCATAGCACTCGCAGAGGTAGTAGTACAGGCGGATTAATTCCAATGCTTTCATCGTCAGTATATTATATGTTTGGTCACACAAATATACCCGACGATGAGCTACTGCTTCTGCTTTATTTGAACCCGATATTCGCATTATGAAGTACGCAAAGCAAGCCACAGAAATTAAAGATCAAATTGCACAGCTCAAAAGCCGTGGCCTGGTCATATCGGACGAGTCTGCCGCGGAGCAGACGTTGCAGAATATCAGCTATTACCGGTTGGCAGGTTACTGGTGGCCCATGCAGGCAGACAAAACCCAGCATACATTTAAGCCGGACAGCACTTTTGAGAATGTGCTGGCGATATACAATTTTGATAAAGAGTTGCGATTGCTGCTATTTGGGGTGATCGAGCGCATCGAAATCGCTTTTCGTACGAAACTGATTTACCATGTATCGCACGAAAAGTCGCCTTGGTGGTTCGAAAATCCCGCTTTTTTCAAAGATGCTACGCAACATACCAAAACTTTGTACGCCATCGATGAAGAGTTAAAACGTACAAAAGAGGTTTTTATAAAAGAACACAAGAGACAATACCATACCGATACACGCCGCCCGCCTGCCTGGAAAACATTAGAAATCGCCAGTTTTGGTAATGTTTCAAAACTGTACGGAAATCTGAACCTGAGCATCAAGGCGAAGGATTTGATCGCGGCAGAGCTGGGTACGGTAAATCACACATTCTTACCCGGTTGGCTGCAAAGCATTAACCAGATACGCAATATCTGTGCGCATCATGGCCGTCTATGGAACAAAAATTTACCGGGTAGGCCCAAGCTTTTGAAAAATCCGCCTTTCGCCTGGATTGCCGACGTTCCCCCGACGAATGAGCATAAAATGCTGTACGTGCATTTGTGTTGCATGAAATACTTGCTCAACTCGATTGATCCCGGAAATCAATTTACCGAAGCCCTCGACAATCTTCTAATCAAATATCCTAACATCGACCCCGGAGCTCTGGGATTGAAACCCAATTGGAAGAATGAACCATTATGGGCAATTGAGAAACTCAACCCATGACAAAACAAAATCAATACTTTCCCCAATCCCGCCCGCATCCGGGTGAAACTTTGCAGGAAAAATTAGATGAAATGGGTATGCTTCCGAAGGAATTTGCCTTGCAAATTGGCAGGTCCGAAGAAGTTGTTTACGCCATTCTGGGAGAAGAAACCGCTATTACCCCGGAAATGGCAGCGCTTTTTGAAAACGTCTTAGACATACCTACACATTTCTGGATCAGCAGTCAGGATAATTACGATGCGTACAATGCTTTGTAATTATAACCGAATAACCGAGCATTTCCAGCACAAGAAAATGATTCATTATTCTTTGGGCAGAGAGTATCTGGAGACGGTGGATTTGGTTGGGTAAAACAAGGGTCAGGGTATAAAAGAAACAGCTTTAGGGGAAAGAATCCGTAGGATTCAAATATTTATAGAAAGATGCTGAGAATACAAGATACGACCCCTACGGGGTCGCACCATCCTATGATATGGTTATTTCTATAAACATAAAATCCCTACGGGATTGTGACACGCAAAACCCTCTACATTGCACTCCCTCAACTATAATTCGCCTATAAAACCTGGTTCCAGGCATTTTCCACTGTCAACTAAATAAATGAACTTCCGCATCGCCGATACCTTCACCGACAGCCTCGGCCGCCTGACCAACGACGAGCAGAAGGCGGTGAAAACCACGGCCTTCGACCTGCAGATGAACCCGGCGCAACCGAGCCTGAGTTTGCACAAGCTGGATCGGGCGCGGGACAAGCATTTCTGGTCGGTGCGCGTGAGCCGCGACCTCCGGCTGATCGTTCACAAAACCGACGCCAGCCTGCTGCTTTGCTACGTCGATCACCACGACGACGCCTACCACTGGGCCGAGCGCCGCAAGCTGGAAGTCCACCCCACGACGGGAGCCGCCCAACTCGTGGAGATCCGCGAAACCGTCCGCGAAATCATCGTGCCGCTTTACGTACCGGAAGAAACTACGGCTGCGCCCAAACCCGGCCTGTTCGCGCACCTCAGCGACGACACGCTGCTCAGCTACGGCATCCCGCCCGAATGGCTGGCCGACGTCCGCGCCGCCGACGAGGACACGCTGCTCGTGCTGGCCGACCACCTGCCCGCCGAAGCCGCCGAGGCATTGTTAGAGCTGGCCACGGGCGGCACCCCGCGTGTTCCGACTCCGGTGGTCGTCGGCGAAAGCCCCTTCGAGCATCCCGACGCACAGCGCCGCTTCCGCACCATGCACGACACGGAGGAACTCCGGCGCGCGCTGGACTTTCCCTGGGACAAGTGGGCCGTATTCCTCCACCCCGACCAGCGCCGCACCGTCGAGCGCGACTACGCGGGTCCGGCGCGGGTATCGGGTTCGGCCGGAACGGGCAAAACGATCGTGGCCCTGCACCGGGCGGTGTTTCTGGCTCGCCAGCATCCGGAGGCGCGGCTATTGCTCACGACTTTTTCGGATATTTTGGCCAACGCCCTGCGCGTCAAACTCCGGCGGCTCACCAGCCACGAACCCCAGCTAGTCGAGCGCGTGGAGGTGGAATCGCTCGACAAAACGGGTGTGCGGCTCTACAAAGCAAGGGTCGGCGAGCCCAAAATTATTTCCAAAGACCAACTCACGCAATGGCTAAAACAAGCCGCCGCCGAAGTACCCGGTCACAAATTCAGCCTATCCTTTCTGCTGGCCGAGTGGGAGCAAATCGTGGACGCCTGGCAACTCCGTAGCTGGGAAGAGTACCGCGACGTAAAACGGCTGGGGCGCAAAACCCGGTTGCCTGAGCCGCAGCGGCAAACACTTTGGTCCATTTTTGAGCGGGTTGGGGGGCAACTCGCCGCCGAAGGCTGGCTCACGCAAGCGGGACTTTTCGGTCGGCTGACCGAGGTTATCGAGGCAGGCGGCTCGTCGCCCTACGATTTTGTCGTCGTGGACGAAGCCCAGGATTTGGCCGTGTATCACCTCCGTTTTCTGGCGTCCCTCGGGGCCAGCCGCCCCGACGCGCTTTTCTTCGCCGGAGACTTGGGACAACGCATTTTTCAGCAACCTTTCTCGTGGAAGTCACTGGGCGTGGATGTGCGCGGACGCGCCAAAACGCTGCACGTCAACTACCGCACCTCGCACAAAATCCGCCGCCAGGCCGACTTGCTGCTGGCTCCCGAACTGGCGGATGTAGACGGCAACGTGGAGGAGCGCGCAAAAACGGTGTCGGTCTTCAATGGCCCGCCGCCGGAAATCAAATTATTCGATTCGGAGGAAGAGGAAATCAGCTTTGTAGGCGAACGAATTTCCAAGCTTTTAAGTGAAGGACTCATGCCCAACGAAATCGGGGTCTTCGTCCGCTCAGCGCGGGAAATCGAGCGGGCGGAGCGGGCGGCAAAAGTTGCCGATGCGCCGTGGCTGGTTTTGGACGAAACCGTCGAAACGCTCAGTACCAAGGTTGCCATCAGCACCATGCACCTGGCCAAGGGCCTGGAATTCAAAGCCGTCGTCGTTATGGCCTGCGACGACGAAGTGATTCCCTCGCAGGAACGTATCGAAAACATTACCGACAACGCCGACCTGGAAGATGTGTACAACACCGAGCGCCACCTGCTGTACGTGGCTTGCACCCGGGCGCGCGACCAACTTCTGGTGACGAGCGTTGCGCCTTCTTCGGAGTTTTTGGAGGATATTAAAGCTTGAAGAACCATCCATTCATTCTGCTGAAAACCCTCTGGCTATCACTTAAAGAGCGATTCACCCAACTCCTTCTAAGACCATACTCACCTACACCGCATCCGACAAACTCGTAAACGTAAACTCCCGGATTTTCATCGGCGGAATGAGGTAGTTGCGGTCCGACTCCGTGCTGACGGTGCGCTCGGGTTTGCCGAGGGCTTCGAGGTTGTTGAGCATGATGATCGGGCTTTCGTTGAAGCGGAAGTTCTTGACGGGGTA
>NZ_JBGSXF010000461.1:0-2370 GCF_041751555.1 Persicitalea sp.
CGGGCCGCTCCACCACTTCGCCCCCCGTCCAGTTGGTCGACAGTCCCTGCTGACTGGTCAGTTGGTTTTTGCCGTTGTGCGACTGTATGGTCAGGTAGCCTTTGTTGGCATCGCTCAGGTTGGGGTACCGCCCAAGTGGCAAAGCCGTTCCGTTGCGGTACAGCCCCGCAACCTGACTGCCGCAGGCCGCACACGACGCCTGCCAGACGTTACCGTTGCGGCTCCACCCGCCGATGGCAGCTGAACCGGCCACAATTGGCTTGTTACCCGGTCCATACGCATCAATGACGATGGGGTTACCCGCCGAGCCGGACTGCCGGACTGATAAGTTACCCTGGAAGGTGTCACCCCGCCGTAGCAGCACGGCATCCCCGGCTCTGAGGGTAAGGGTGTTGACTTTGGCCAAACTCCGGAACGGGCTTCCCGTTGAGCGTCCGTCGTTTACATCGTTGCCGTTGGCAGCTACATAGTATGTAGTCTGGGCCCAAGCTGCCTGGCCCGCCAGACTGAGTAAAATTAGTATAAGATAGCGGAGGCGGACGCACAGGGAGGTTTTGTGCAATCGAAATTTGCAAAAAATAGTTATAGGAAAAAGCATAAAAACAGATTAAAACAAGTTGGGATAAGGAAAAAATAATGTAGGGACCGACGTAGCAAACCTCTGCGATTGAAAGAATCCAAAAAATTCAGAAGACTATGACACTATCAAAATCTGCTTTAATCAGGTCAATAAATGGTAGCAAAGGCATTTCTCAGATGGAAATAACGGCTGTTCTGTAAACAAGACCATCGGCATGACAAAGTTAGGTATGTGAAATTTATATGACCGGATTGTACGCTTCAGTTTGACAGAATAAGTAGTCAAGCAAAATTAGCAATAAAGTTTAAATACTATATTCTGTTGAAAATCAGGGAATTATAAGTTCTTAGATGTATTGATAAATAAGCACAATTACTTAAGTGATAAAATTTGTCTTAATTATGCCTAAAAAGACAAGTCGTTATTAACGAACAGGCAAATGTAGTAAATACTTAGGGGTAGCTAACACATTTAGGGTAAATCCGCCAGATTACTGGACATAAACCCATTTGGGTTAATGAGCGTTTGCGCGCTGGTCTCCAAGTAGCGGATAAATATCACCAGTGACCGTACGTGACGGCGTAAACTGGTGATGCCTTGACGAAAGAAGGATATGGTTATTGATGAGATACCGTCCCGGTATACCTTTTGTTTCAGTGAGCCGCTCTCAAATGCCTCGTGTAAGGACAGAACATAGACTATCACCGCCCGGCGGCCCGGAATAATAGCAATGAGCAGCGTGATTTTGCCATCGTTCTTAAAGTCGAGGTCTTCAATCCGGGCCGCCCCTTAGATTTGTGAGATGACACCCACCTTTAAAAAGTACAATACTACAAGAGCCGAAGGTGTGAGCGGTGAACTATGGCGGGGCGCCCCTTTAGGTTTACGGTATGGTAAGATTCCAAGATTGGGTTGGGTATCTTGCTAAAAGTAAACAGGGCGGGTTTACCTAGGGGGCGCCAGAGTGTTAGCTCTAGCCACGGATTCAGGCCCTGCCCTGTCTTTTTCACTGCCCCAGGCTCAGCGGGGTGGCCCGTGCCATGGAAAATCGGGCTCTAAGGTTCATTAGCAAGGGTTTGAGCAAAATGGCAGTTTTCTCTTTCATTCCTGAAATTAGTAGTAATGATGGACATTCGCTGTTTCATCGGAATCGACGTCTCGAAAGCGACCCCGGACTGGGCGGTCTTCGACGGCAAGAAGATTGTCTTCCAAAGCCAGTCGCTTAACTCGGAGTCCGGTGTGAAGGCTACCGTCAAGCTGATCAAGGCCCTGCCGAACTTCACTATCATGGGCTCGGTCTGCTGCATGGAACATACGGATCACTATACGCTGGCCCTGTGCTGCTTTCTACAGCAGGCCGAACTGCCCTACACGATGATCAGCCCCCTGGAGCTAAAAAGGAGCATGGGCCTGACCAGGGGAAAGAACGACCGGGTCGACGCCATGAGGATCGCCCAGTTCACCTGCCTTCACGGCAGCGGCCGACCGTCAGCGGCTGCTCAAAGCAGTGCGCCTTCCCTCGGACAGCCTTCTCAAGCTGAAAAATCTGATGGCCTTCCGAGATCGGCTGGTCAAGACCGCCACTAGTCTGAAGAACACCATCGGCGGGCTGCGGGAGACGGCGCACCTGGTCGACAACACGCTCATCATCAAGCTCTCCCAGAAGCATTTACTGGGGCGGGAGCGGCTTATTGTGGAGCCGGTTCGCCGGGGCGCGACCATTTCTTTCGGCAGGGAACTACACCCTGCGCCCTACCTGCTTTGTATCGACTACAAAACGGGCGAAAGAC
>NZ_JBGSXF010000462.1:0-14022 GCF_041751555.1 Persicitalea sp.
GGTACACACAACTTCGGAGGCATCGCGGCTCCCGTCGTTCACCAGCACTACTTCGTAGTCCACCCCAGACAGCGCGTTCGACAGGCGATTCAACAGCGGTTCGATGCTGTTTTCGCTGTTGTACACCGGAATGACGACGGATAAAGAAGGGATAGTGAGCAATGGATAGTGAATAAAATTACTGAACCTGCATTCGCCAGTTCCAAAACATCAGGGCTGTAAACCTACTAATTTTCTGAATATAGATTGACGATATTGATGATTAGCGTTATCTCCTCCTCTGTAAGGACAGTATTTAGTGGCAAACTGATAACCTCCCGGTGGATTTGCTCCGTAATGGGCAAAGAAAGATGACGGTACTCCAGGTAAGCCTTTTGGTGATGAATAGGCAGCGGATAATGAATGTTCGTCTGGATGCCGTGATGTTCCAGATATTGGATAAAAGCCTCCCGGCGTGGATGGCGAACAACAAACAAATGCCAGACATCGTCTTCAATTTGGTCGCCGGGTGGTAGCGTCAAGTCGGGGAGGTTGATTTCCTGCAAGTACCGTCGCGCAATCTGTCGGCGTCTTTCATTTTCCGCGTTCAGATGCGGGAGTTTTACATTCAGCACGGCGGCCTGGATTTCGTCGAGACGGCTATTGATGCCCTGGTACTCGTTGACGTATTTTTTAAGGGAGCCGTAGTTCCGCAGGTGCCGAAGTTTTTCGGCTAATTCACCGTCTGAGGTCACCACTGCTCCGGCGTCTCCCAGTGCTCCGAGGTTTTTGGTAGGGTAAAAACTAAAAGCCGAGGCATCGCCCAATATAGCTGCGCGACTTCCCTGATGCTTTGCCCCATGAGCCTGGGCCGCATCAGTAATCACTTTTAAGCCGTACTTTTCAGCTATCTTACCAATGGCTGTCATCTCACAACTTCGTCCGTAGAGATGAACGGGCATAATAGCCTTCGTCTTTTTGGTGATTTTTTTTTCGATCAAGGATGGATTCAGCAACATCGTTGTAGCGTCGGGTTCCACCCAAACGGGAGTCAATCCCAGAAAACTCACTGATAACACGGAAGCAATGTAGGTGTTGGCCGGAATGATGACCTCGCTGCCTTTGGGAAAGTCGTAGGCTTGCAGAATGAGTTGCAGCGCATCTAGCCCGTTGGCTACCCCCACGCAATGTTCGGCTTCGCAAAAGTCAGCGAAGCTTTTCTCAAAAACCTGCACTTCTTGACCCAGCACGTACCATCCCGAGCGAACGACTTGCTGCACGGCGGCTTCGATAGCGGCTTGGTGGGGGGCGTTGATTTGCCGCAAATCAAGGAAGGGAATCATGTCGGTGTGAATCGAACCCGGATGTTTGATGAAGCAGTAGATAACTATTTGCTGATGGAACTGGTGGATGGTTCGGCAAAGTGTACTTCGCCGTAAGGTTCGTCGATGTAATCCTCTACGGCATAGTACTCATTGGAAAGGACGAGCAGAATGGCATCTTCCGAAAAGTCCTCCATCGTGTGCCAGTCCCTAGGTTCCAAAATCAGGCAAGTGTTAGGTTTGTCAAGCGTAAAATGACTTTCCTCTTCACCATTGTGGACGTACACGCGGCATTTCCCGTGCAGACAAATCAGTGCATTCCAGGTCCTATGATGACGGTGTCCGCCGCGGGGGATATGACTAGCCCCGTAGATATAAAAAACCCGCTTAATAGTGCCGGGCATCAATTTTTCAAACACCGTCAGATTTCCCGATTCGGAATGAAATGTATTTAATTCGAGTAAATTAGGCATGTATTCTGTGTATAGTTTCTCGCAAATTATTCAATCTCTCAGTTGAATACTTACCATTTCATGCGACCAAAATAATAATTATTACCGTACTTTTCCTAGAAGATGTCTTCAATCACTGCCAATAGTTCGGTATGAACCGGGCCGGCCGCCACTACATCGCCACCAAAAAGGTAGTTGTCTCCTCCCGAGAAATCGGTTACAAGTCCGCCCGCTTCCTGCACCAATAACACACCAGCTGCCATGTCCCACGATTGTAGATTGTATTCGTAAAATCCTTCAAACCTACCGGCAGCCACGTAAGCCAAGTCCACTGCCGCCGCACCCAGGCGTCGCAATCCGTGGGTTTGACGCATAAGCGTTTCCAGGATTTTCATGTAGCGGTCGTGTTTATCGAAAATGTAATACGGAAAACCCGTCGCTAGTAGACTCTCGCCCAATTGACTCGCCGGAGAAACCTGCATCTTTTCGCCGTTGCACCAAGCGCCACCGCCCTGCCACCCATAAAATAACTCGTCGCGATTGGGTTCGTGGATAACTCCCACCAGCGGTTCCTTGCCCCGCGCCAGTCCGACGCTGACGCAATACACGGGTAGTCCATGCACAAAGTTGGCTGTCCCATCCAGCGGGTCGATGATCCAATTCAGCGCATCGAGGTCTGGTGCTAGTCCGGTCGTGCCTTCCTCGGTGATGAAACTTGCCTCAGGTAAAATAGCACGAAGGCCGTCCACGAGCAGTTTCTCGGCTTCCTTATCCACGTACGATACCAGATTATTGACGTCTTTGTACTCGACTTTCTCTTGCCTGAAGCTGGCCGCCTCCTGCTGAATAAAAGATGAGGCTTGCTTGACGACTTCGACTACTTGGTGGGTGAGGGCTTCGAAATTCATATTTTTGAGTGGCAAGGTGACAGAGGCGCAAAGTTTAAAAGAATTGATCGCGAGCGGCTTTTATCCCCGGAGCGCGGGAAGAACTAAGAACTTGGTATCTTTTCAAGCGAATTATTCAGATAATACACCCGCAGCACCAGAATGAGCAGTATGGGAATCAAGACGTAATTGTGTTTCAAAAGATTGCCCGTTGCTGCCAGAAGCATGACGCCATAAGCGATTAAGTACCACGAAAACCAGGCGGGTTTTTTAGTTTTTGAAAACATAAAAACGATGGGCACCCAAAGCGGGAAGGCCCATAGAATATCCCAGTTCCATTCCGTGACGCCGTGATTGGTGCCGAACCAAAGGCCCAGAATCAGCCAGCCCGTCAGGCCGACGACAGTGAAGAGTATTTTGTCCAAAACAAAATTGAGCCGCTCGGTTTTTATTTGCCAAATCGTAAACGCCGCGATCAGGACGGCTAAAACCCAGAAAAAAATCTTGGGCGTTAGCCAGCCGCGTTCTACTTCGGGCGTTGCGGTGTACAGTTCGCGCGTGTCCATAACCAAGGGTACTTCGAGGCTGTCCGTCTGGATCTTGGCATCAGCGAAGGCCGCGCTGAGGTTATCGGGCAGGAAAGTAGCTTGTTCGGGCGTGGCCACCTCGTCGGAGGGCGAGCCGATAGCTAAGTCCATACCGAAGTCCGACCAAGGCTTTTGTTCGTAGGCATAGCGATCTATCCACTGCCGGAAACTCAGCGTTTCGTGCACATAGCCCGGAAAAATCAGGCGGTCGCCCATAGCGGCCTTTACGGCGTCGGCCAGACGGGTGGAGCAGTTGTCGTAAAAAAACTTGTATTGGTACTCGCGGTTTTGGGGTAGTAAGTTGGTTTCCAAAAAATCGTAAAGCCGTTGTTTTTCAGGGAGCGAGAGATTTAATTCCTGCTCCTTGACCGAGCGGTTTTCTTGTTGCCAATAGTAAAACTGTGGCATCAGAGGATTGACAGAAATAGTGTAAGGCAAAGTACCCCGGAGAAACTTTACGTAAAAATTGCCCTCCTGAAAACTGAATGTGCCGTAGCTATACGCCCGATCGAGTTGATACACCGGATCGTAAATCCACAATGCACTGTGACCAAAACTGGAATACAGTTCATCACCCGGCCCCACAGTGATTAGGCTAACCTTCGCCTGTGGACTAAGCTGCGACTGCGCCTTAGTAAAAAGCGGCACCAACACCATCAGAAGCAAAAGGTACGGAAGTGGCCTTCTCGTAATCAGCCGTGCACCCACGTCATTATTCATATATGCATCACTCTTTCTTCCCACCTACAACAATCACAATTTCTCCCTTAACGGTTTTTTCGGCAAAGTAAGTGATTATTTCCTGCAAAGTACCTCGGATGTTCTCCTCGTAAAGTTTAGTCAGTTCGCGGGACACGCTGGCCGGGCGGTCGTCGCCAAAGTACTCGGCCAATTGCCCGAGGCTTTTGAGCAAACGATGGGGCGACTCGTAGAAGATCATGGTGCGGGTTTCTTCGGCCAATTCTTTTAGGCGAGTTTGACGGCCTTTTTTATGCGGCAAAAAACCCTCGAACGTAAAGCGGTCAGCGGGTAAACCTGAATTGACCAAAGCCGGAACGAACGCCGTAGGCCCGGGCAGGCATTCGACCGAAATGCCCAATTTCACACACTCCCGCACCAGAAGAAAGCCGGGATCAGAAATGGCGGGCGTTCCGGCATCGGAGATGAGCGCCATCGTCTCGCCTTTCAGGAGTCGCTCAGTAAGGCGGGCGATAGTCTGATGTTCATTGTGAATGTGGTAACTCTGCATGGGCTTGCCGATGCCGAGGTGCTTGAGCAGATGCCCCGAGGTTCGGGTGTCTTCGGCCAGCACTACGTCCACGCTTTTCAGAACGTCGATGGCCCGCAGCGTGATGTCCGTCAAATTGCCGATGGGCGTTGGGACGAGGTAGAGCTTCATTATTACTCCCCCTTATTTTCCCAAAGCAAGTCGATGGCGGCGGCTAATTCCCGATCCTTTTCGGTCACGGTATCACCCGCATCGTGGGTCGAGAGTTTGAAATCGACCTCGTTGTACATATTCGACCACCACGGATGGTGGTCTTGTGTCTCGGCGACTTCGGCGACCTGCGTCATAAATAGAAAGGCGCTTCGGAAATCATTAAATTTAAAACTACGGCAAAGTTTGTTATCTTTTTCAGTCCACATATTAGGGTAGTTTGTAAGTCTGTGACGGGGAACTCATACTATTTAGGGTTGACAGTTTTTGAGCCGGGTAAGGGGAAAAGGGAGTAAGCGGAGAGAAGAGATTTTGGCGAGTAACTATTCAAACCCCAAACAAATTATCACTTCTTCATGGCCCGCAGCCGAATAAAGCTATTTGGTACCGAGGTGTTTTTGGTGCATTCCAGGGTCTCAATAAGGTAAACGGAATTGTCCTGGAAATTTCCTTCACCTTTGATATGGGCTACCCCACAGGCGGCTTCGACGATGCCTCGGTCGTAGGTAAAATGGTTGTCCTTCATCGAAACGACGTACTTGAATTCGTTAGGCAAAGTCTGTAAAATCTGGACTTGGTCGGCGGCGAGTCGGGTGACTTTAAGCGTTATTTTTGTCGAATCGGTGGCCGGCTGCTGGCCTTTTTGCTGGGAGCGGTAGCCTTCGTAGGTACCTTCGACCGTTCCGGACTTCAAGGAGGTAGCAAACGTGTCTTCGGATTTGCTTTTACAGAAAAACAAAAAGAAAGCCGGAAGCAAGAGCGTGAGCAGCAAAGTTTTCATAAAATGCCTCTAGTTTTATGTAAAACTACCAATTGCCCTTTGAAGTTTAGTAGTTTTTCACTTGCCCATGTCCAATACCACATGTCGGACGTTACGCCGATTCCAGGTATAGGTGATATGCGCTTTTCCATCAGCTGCCTGTACGATGGCTGGATAGCTAAATTCACCTCTTGGCTTGTCTTCCAGTACGTGTACCTCGCTCCACTTTTTACCGTCTTGCGATACCGACACAACTAGTTTCTGTCGCCCATTGTCCCATTGCTTGCCCCGCGTGAGCGGATTGTGGACCAACATCTGCCAACCATTGCGCAACGTCACGGCGTCGGTGCCGGAGTTTGGGTTTAGCAAATCGGTCAGAGCCAGTTTGCCCCAGGTTTTGCCCCCATCCTCCGACCACACCTCGGCGACGTGATCCTGCTTGCTGCGGCAGAGCATCTGTAATTTTTGGTTGGGATAAGCCAAGATGCTTCCCTGAATGACGTCTAAGTCCGTTTGCGGGTCCACTGGAATGATGTCCCAAGTTTTACCTAAATCTTTTGAACGCTCGATGTGCGCTTTCCAACTGGTTTTGGTTTCAGTGCTGGTAGGACTCAAAATCGTGCCATCGGCCAATTGAATGGGCTTGTTCTTGATCGGACCGAGGATTCCGTCGGGTAGCCGTTCGGGTTGACTCCATGACTTTCCGTTATTGGTGGAGGTGCGTACCATTCCCCACCACTCGCGCGGTGACGGCCCGACCTTATAGAACAAAAATAGCTTTCCTTCCCGCGCTTTGAATAAAACCGGATTCCAACACGGGTGACGAGTATCGGCGTCGATAATCCCCTCGGCCATCAAAGTCGGTGAAGTCCACTCACCATTTTCCTTTTGGGACAACCAAATACCCACGTCTTTGTTGCCCTCATCGGTTCCGCCAAACCAAGCCGCTATCAAATGTCCCGGCGCAACCTCCACAATTGTGGAAGCGTGACAAGACGCAAAAGGCGGATTCTCGAAAATGAACTCTTCCGAAACCAAACTAACCTTAGGAATCGAAGCCGTAGATTGGGCAAAACCCGACGCGGAAGCAACTGTAACCAAACAGAACAAACAAAAGAGGCGCATTAAAGCCATAGCGAAGAATTAAGGTTTGTGTATTTCAATACGCAAATTCCGGGTTTCAGACTACTTGTTTCTCACAAACACATGCCGAATCTTTCCACTTCCGGTAGGTCTTTCATCTACCTCAAACTGCCGGAAGCTCTTGATAAGTGGCAACAATTTATCAAATCCGTAATTGCGAGAATCGAAACTAGGTTGTTTTTTGATCAATAAATTGCCCAATTCACCCAGAAACGTCCAGCCATCTTCATCGGCCAGGTCATCTACGCTATCAGTAAGCAAGGCTAATAGTTTGGGGTCAATTTTTTCGTCGGGCGTTTTCCTAATCGGCACTTTCCGGGACTTAGCCTCAGGTTTCTTTTCTTCTTTTTTATTTAATATTTCAATGTAAATAAAACGGTCGCAGGCAGAGGTAAAAGCCGAAGGCGTCTTTTTCTCGCCCATGCCAAAAACCTTCATGCCCGCCTCGCGCAGCCGAATAGCCAGACGGGTAAAATCGCTGTCGCTGGAAACCAGGCAATAGCCGTCTACGCGTCCGGTATAAAGAATATCCATCGCGTCGATGATCATGGCTGAGTCAGTGGCATTTTTGCCTTGGGTGTACGCGTATTGCTGGATGGGCGTGATGGCATTGTCCAGCAGCACGGCCTTCCAACTGGTAACGCGGGGGTTGGTCCAATCGCCGTAAATGCGCTTGAAGGTAGGCGTGCCGTACTTAGCGATTTCTTCCAACATGGCTTTGATCTTGGCCGAGGGTACATTGTCGGCGTCGATCAAAACGGCCAGGCGAAGGTCAGGGAGGGTAGTTTGCAAGGGTTGTGTATTTGTTGACGGGGCAGCCCGCGCTGTTGTGTAATGGTTGATTTGTGTATTGGAAAATCAGCCGCTGCGGCTAACTACTCCTCAATCTTAAAATGCTTTGTCGCTTCGTGCCTTTGCCACTCTGCCACATTATCGTTTCTTTTGTAGTTCACAAGGTAGTCGAAAATTTCAAGCTATGAAAATAGAACTCGTGCGCGTGGACGACGCGTTTCATTTCGCGGGCAGCGGCTCGTCGGATGTGACCATTCACGTAGACGGCTCGCCCGAAATTGGCGGCCATGATGCGGGCGTACGACCCATGGAACTTTTGCTGATGGGCCTGGCGAGCTGTAGTGCCATCGACATCATTCTGATTTTGAAAAAACAGCGTCAGGTAGTCACGGACTTCCGCATCGTCGCCGACGGCGACCGCGAAAAGGAGGAAGGTACCCAACGCAAGCCCTACCGCACCATCAACCTGCACTTTATCCTGAAAGGTACAGACCTCGACGCTGATAAAGTCGATCGCGCCATCCAGCTTTCCATGGATAAGTACTGCTCCGCCACCGCCCAATTCGAAGACACCGCGAAGATTACGCACAGCGTTTCGATTGAGGGGTAAGAGCGTAAGAGGTTTGAAGCGACAAAGCCACAGAGCGACAAAGTATCTGAGTCAAAAGAGCAGGTAGTAGAAGACGTTGATTTCATCATCAACAAATCAACATCAATTACACGATTACACGATTCAACAATTACACAATAAATGCAGCAATACCACGACCTTCTCCAACACATCCTCGACCACGGAACCCGCAAAGCTGATCGCACGGGAACGGGTACCATCAGCGTATTCGGCTACCAAATGCGGTTCGACCTGGCGGAGGGGTTTCCGTTGGTAACGACCAAGAAAGTTCACACTAAATCCATCATTCATGAGTTGCTGTGGTTTCTGCGAGGCGATACCAATATTGGGTATTTGAAAGAAAATAGCGTGAAGATATGGGACGAGTGGGCCGACGAAAATGGCGACCTCGGCCCTGTCTATGGCAAGCAGTGGCGGAGTTGGGTCGCGCCCGATGGTACGAGCATCGACCAATTGCAGCAGGTGCTGGATCAGCTCAAAAACAATCCGGACTCGCGGCGTATCATCGTCTCAGCCTGGAATCCGGCGGATTTGCCTCAGATGGCTTTGCAGCCTTGCCACGCACTGTTTCAGTTTTATGTGGCCGACGGCAAGCTGTCGTGCCAACTTTACCAACGAAGTGCCGACGTATTCCTTGGCGTTCCGTTCAACATAGCGAGCTACGCCCTGCTTACCCTGATGGTGGCGCAGGAGTGCGGACTAGGTTTGGGGGATTTCGTTTGGACGGGTGGGGATACACATCTTTACGTCAATCACTTGCAACAAGTCGAGCAGCAACTGGGCCGTGCAACCTTGCCCCTACCTACTATGCGTCTGAATCCAGACATAAAGAAAGTCCTCGACTTTAAGTACGAGGACTTCACACTGGAGAACTATGATCCATGGCCGGCTATCAAAGCGCCGGTGGCAGTTTAATAGAAGGAGGAAAGGAGGAGGGATGAAAGGAAACAAGGCTATATTCAGCCGACAGCCCTACCTTTCCTGCATCAACTTCTTGTATTCCGCTTCTACTTTGCTTTGCTGGTCATCTTTGCCGTAGGCATTGAAATAGTGGGAGGCCAGACCAATGCCCCAGCCGAGCATGGGCCAAATAGGCCAAGGGTGGATGCGACCTCCCCACGGTTGCGTCCGCATGACGAAATAAAGGATCCAAAATCCCGCGTTGACCAGTACATAAGTAATGACGTGCCGCTTAAAGGCGACGCGGCTTTGGGCCTTTCTCCAGAGGTGTTCGTTTCGTTGGTTTTCCATGATTTGAGGATAGTTGAAGGTTGACAATAGAGGGTAGTTAAAAATTGAGCGTCTGATTTTTCTGAATCATTTTCTCATATTCTCGCTTGACCGAATCGCCCTGATCAACATAGGCTCTGTGATATTCGGAGGCCAGACCGATTCCCCAGAAGAAAATCGAGAAAGCCGGCCAAAAAAAGCTGTGGGGGCCGCCGGAGAAATACCAAATGACCACCAACAAGGTGTTGACAAGCACGTAAGCAATCGCGCTTTGCTTGAATTTGACCCGTAGTTTGGCGATCCTCCATAAGTTTTCGTTGCGTTCTTTTTCCATGAGTTCAAGGGTTTCGTTACGGTATCGTTGTTTTCTGAACCAAAACTACCCAACACTTACCGTACCTCTCTACTAATTCCGATGAACCTCAGAAATAGCGAAATGAACTCCTGATAACCTGGAATGAACTGTGAAAACAACTTTTCTTAAATAAACCCGTACTCCTTAAATCTTCTTAGATCGTAGGCTACCGCTTCCAGCGGGGTTTTCGAACCGTAAGATTCCTGCTCAATGATCCAGTACTTGACGGGCGTGTGCTTTTTGGCAAAGGCTAAAATCCCCTCCATATCCAGCGATCCGGTACCAAGCAGGGTACTTTTGTCTTCGCCCAGTTCGCGGTCTTTCACGTGCATCGACTCGAAATGGTGCGGATAGCGACGCAGCCACTCCATCGGATCGGCCCCGGCGATGGCCATATTGCACAAGTCCAGTTGCTGGCAGACATTGGCTAGCGTCCAGTTTCGGAGCATATAGTCATAGATGGGCTGTCCGGCGTACTTGTTCTCGAATTCCACCGTGTGGTTATGGAATCCGAAGCGAAGGCCCGCCGCGCGGCAGATTTCGCCGCAACGCTCGTAAGCTGCCACACCGCGTTTCATCGCGTCGGGCTGCGTCAGGTCCCACTCGAACCAGGGGGAAATGAGGTACTCCTGTCCAACGATCAGGGCGTCCTCAATGGTTTGTTTCCAGGTGTCGGTCACATCGCTTTGAGCTTCGAGCCAATGCGCTTTGCGAAAAATCGTATGCGAACTAGGCATTGCCAACCCGATGTTCTCCAGCGTTTTCTTGAATTCTGGGGCTGAAAATCCGTAGAATTTTCGATCGCGGTAGTCGGCGTGCTCCACCTCTTTGTAGCCTACTTGCCGCACGGCTTTCAAGGTGCCGAGCGGATCTTGTTTCATAGCATCCCGAACCGAGAAGAGTTGCAGGCCGATGTGGTACACTTTTATATTAGGGGCTGCTCCCAGTGGGAGACTCACGGCCAATACGGCGGCGCCGGCTTTCAGAAAATGACGGCGATTGATGGAATTTTGTATCATATAATTACGGAAATTTCGGTTTTCAAGATAAGCCAGTTTATTGGTAGAACTGCTGGTGGTCTATGTTGGTAGATTGTCAAGGTAGCAAGATTCCGACTATCTTTCGGATGACCTAGTTTAATCCAGGGGTGTAACACAACGGCAAATTCTGATGGAAAAACTAGTAGTTCACTCCCTGAGGCCTGAATAAAGAATCATATGGAGTTGTTTACCAAAAGATTGTTGTTGAGAGAAATGACATTGGAGGATGTGGATAATATTCATCGGCTGCATTGCACCGAGGAAGTCGAACGGTTCAATACTATCGGCATTCCCCGCCATAAGGGCGATACAATCGAGGTGATGCTATCGGCCATTGAGGATCGGGAATTGGATGAGCGCAGCCAATACGCCTGGACGGTGTGGCTCGCCGAGGAGGGAGACTTTGTGGGTGAAGCGGGTATGTCCCTGTCCGGCGACCGTTTTCAGCAGGGCGAAATTCATTACAGTTTGCTCCCGGATTTCTGGGAAAAAGGCTATGCGACTGAAATAGTGAAGCGACTTATAATGTTTGGATTCAAAGTACTACAGCTCCACCGCGTACAAGCCGGAGTTTGTACCGAAAACTACCGCTCGATTCGGGTACTCGAAAAATCAGGCATGAGTCGCGAAGGGCTACGCCGAAAAGTTCTACCGATTCGCGGCGAATGGAAGGATAATTTTCATTACGCGATTGTGGAAGATGATCCTTTTGAAGAATAAGAAGGCGGAGTGAAACCAAATAACGCCTAAGAGAAGATACTCGACAGATTAGCTATTAAAAGAGGCAGGGCCGATTTGAAAGTTCAAATCAGCCCCGCAGCTTTCTCGAAAAAATAGCTTCAGCTATTATTCCTCACTCTTGGCTTTGCGGCCCGGACGCTTTGTACGGGAAGTGGGCGAGTCTAGCTTCAATTCAAAAGCCGTAACGTCGTTATAATCGAAGGACTTGATGTTAAAAGTGTATTTATTATTCTGCACATCGAGACCGCCTTTTTCCAGGATTGGCCCTAACGGAAGGAAAAAGTTGCGGCCGCTTTCCTCCATCTCGAAAACGCCCTCTTCCTCTCGCGAAGCGGGTACCAAAAAGAGGGACTTCAATTTTCGCTTGTTCTCGGGTTTGCCGATTTTGAAAGCCGAGTTTTGCGGCTCGATTCCAACCTCCTCGGCTGACTTCTGGGGAATGATAACCTTGCCGGTCGAGGTGATGTAGCCCGTCGTGTAGGTCTTCTCGGCTTTCTCGCTTGTTTTTCTGGGCGCTACGTTCTCTTCGGGCGTAAAGAAACTAATTTCTTTCATTTTTATAAAGGTAGTTTTTGATGGTTTGTTTTTGCAAATATTGCATTTTTTTTTGTTAAAATTGAAATAGGTACCCGAATTAAAGAAAATTATTGTCCCTGGAAAATAGTAATATCGTGGCTATTGAACAGAAACTAAACTAACCTTTATACCTGAATTTTTTGGAATTTCGTGTGGGTGTTTAATTATTCTGGCTCTCAAATGTACTCACGGATTCAATTTCGAATAGCCCGGTATGGTATTTTTGAATTACTTTTGAACGCATAAGTTGACTGTTCAAAATCCGAATCGAATTAGGAATGGAGTATATAGATTATTACAAAGTGCTGGGCGTGAAAAAAGACGCTACCGAAGCCGAAATCAAGAAAGCCTACCGCAAACTGGCCCGCAAGCACCATCCTGACATCAACCCTGACGATAAAGATGCCGAAAAGAAATTTCAGCAAGTCAACGAAGCGAATCAAGTACTGAGCGATTCCGAAAATCGAAAGAAATACGATAAATTCGGTAAAGACTGGAAGCACGCCGAGGAGTTCGATAAAGCAGGGCAGCAGCGACAATATACTCGTAGTGGGCAGGCAGGGGGATTTGCGGGCGGTGGCGACTTCTCCGATTTCTTTGAGTCGATGTTTGGCGGCCAACCATCCTCTTTCGGCGGAGCTTCGTCAGGCTCTTGGGGTAGAAGCAGACAATTCAAAGGGCAGGACTATCAGGCTGAGTTGCGGCTGGAATTGCGTGACGTTTATAAGACTCAAAAGCGTACAATTACTGTCAACAACAAGAACATTCGTCTGACGATTCCGGCGGGTGTCGCCAACGGACAGGTGATAAAAATAGCGGGTTACGGCGGTGAAGGCGCCAATGGTGGCCCCAAGGGCGATTTATACATTACGTTCACTATTGAAAACCGCACTTCTTTCCAGCGCGATGGCGACAATCTTTACGCTAATGTGGACGTCGATCTTTATAAAGCTGTTTTGGGAGGCGAAATAACGGTGAGTACCTTCGACGGAAAGGTAAAATTGAAAGTACCACCCGGAACCCAAAACGGCACGAAGGTAAAGTTGAAAGGAAAGGGGTTTCCCGTATATAAAAAAGATAGTTCTTTTGGCGATTTGTACCTGACCTACCAGGTGGCCATTCCGACTAAACTCACCGAGAAAGAGGAAGAATTATTCAACGAACTAGCTAAACTGAGCGCGTCATGAATACCGAAAACTTAGTACCCATAAATGTTCTCTGTACCCATTATCGGGTCGAGATGTCTTTTTTCAGTAGTCTTGAAGAGATTGGCTTGGTAGATTTAGAGGCTGTCGAAAACACGAAGTACATTCCTTCGGAAAAGCTCGGCGACGTGGAGAAAATACTTCGGATGCAGCAGGATTTGAACCTGAACCTTGAAGCGATCGACATCGTCTTTCATCTGCTGGATAAAGTGAACGGACTGCAGAGTGAGTTGCAATCGATAAAAAGCAGATTACGGATTTATGAGGAGTAATGACTGTTTGAGAGCCTCTAAGTACTCTCTACTTGCAAATAGTTTTGTTTGAAAAAGAAAAAACCCCGACAAACAACTGTCGGGGCTTTTCAGTAGTGAATTGTTCAATTAGTCCTCATTGAGGAAGAGGAATCTGAGGTTCCTGGCCACAAGCCCCGAGGGTAGCTCCAATCTTAATGTACCGTTTGGCAATTTTCTGAGACACTACTTGTGTGACCCCGAAATAGCAGATCGGTATCATTTCATCTTCGGGAAAGCACTGAGTAGTAGAAAAGCCAACCAGAACGATGCAGGATAGAACCGCGAAACGTTTAAGTTTTTGCATGAGGAACAAAGGTTTTGGAAGTGATAGAAAGAACAACGGCCAAATATATTAATTTTTCCTTTATCAATCAGTGACTCATCGCCTCCACTCCTTTGATTCCTACCGTCTTGACAGTGATATTCCGTAGGGGGGCCGTGTGATTTTTAAAATCCTGAATAATCTCCAACACATCATAGTCGATGTTCAGCGATAACGTTCCATCGATTACGACGGTGCAGTCGTGGGGTAACATGCTGAGTGTGTGATTAATACTTCCCTTATTAAGAAATGTTACCTCTTGGGAAAGT
>NZ_JBGSXF010000463.1:0-4894 GCF_041751555.1 Persicitalea sp.
CCTGATGCTGGGCTATATGAACGCCGAGGCCCTCGAAAAAACCAAGACCGAAGGCAGAGTCACCTTTTTCAGTCGCAGCAAGCAGCGCCTATGGACTAAGGGCGAAACGAGCGATAACTTTCTGCACGTCCAGGAAATCCTGACCGATTGCGACGGCGATACGATCCTGATCAAGGCCAATCCCGCCGGGCCGACTTGCCACACGGGGGCCGATACCTGTTTCGACGAAGTCAATGACGGACAAGCGACCTTCCTTAACTATCTGCAAAAGAAAATTATCCGTGATCGCAAGCAAAACCCGTCCGAAACCTCCTACACAACTTCTTTATTCAAAGAAGGCGTCAACAAGATTGCGCAGAAGGTAGGGGAAGAGGCCGTAGAGGTCGTGATCGAGGCAAAAGACGATAACGACGACCTGTTCAAAGGCGAAGTTGCCGACCTGCTCTTCCACTTATTGGTTTTGCTTGAGCATAAAAATATTGACTTAGATGAAATAATCAACGTTCTTCGTACTCGTCACAAATGATGCTTCATCATTGTGCGGAACTCCAATAACCAATAACCCATATCTGAAAATGAAGCTTCTCCTCCGCCTGGTCATTAGTACCATCGCCATTATCATCGCCGCCAACTTACTGGACGGCGTCGTCATCACCAACGTGACTACCGCATTGGTCGCCGCTATCGTATTGGGTCTGCTCAACGCCTTTGTGCGACCCATCCTGCAAATTCTGGCACTTCCCATTACGATCCTTACGTTGGGTCTGTTCTATTTTATCATCAACATATTGATGGTGTATTTTGCCGCTGCGTTAGTGGATGGTTTTTCGGTAAGTGGCTTTATTTCGGCGGCACTTTTCGCTCTTATCGTTGCTGTCATCTCAGGCATTTTAGGGATGTTCGTAGATTGACGAGGTGTCACAGTTGTCTATGAACGGGTGCGTTTGCGTGCAATTCACTACTTTTGGACAATTTTCAGATGCCGTCAGAATCTAATTCCACCACCCAGCCCAACCGGATGCAGCCGAAAAATAACAAAATAGCGGCCCTCTTGCAGAAAAAGCGCGTTGAACAAAAGAAATCGTTCGCTGTGCTGCTGGATCCTGATAAGGTCGATTTTGCCTCTTTCCCTGAATTGCTCGAAAAAGCGATGGCCTGCGGCGTCGACTTTTTCTTTGTGGGTGGTAGTCTTGTCACCCGCTACGCCATTGACCAAATGGTTGCAGCCATCCACGCCCATACCGACATTCCGGCTATACTTTTTCCCGGTAATAGCTTGCACATTGAACCTAGCGCGGACGCCATTCTGCTGCTTTCGCTTATTTCCGGTCGTAATCCCGAACTACTCATCGGACAGCACGTCATCGCGGCGCCGCTGCTGCGGCAGAGCAAGCTCGAAATTCTGCCGACGGGCTATATGCTGGTTGAGAGCGGTAAGTTGACCACCGTTTCTTATATAAGCGGCACCATCCCCATTCCCTATGACAAGCCCAGCGTAGCGGCCTGCACCGCGATGGCTGGCGAAATGCTCGGCCTGAAACTGATGTACCTCGACGCGGGCAGCGGCGCGCAATACGCCGTGCCGGAGGCCATCATATCGGCGGTCAGCACGGCTACCGATACGCCACTCATTGTGGGTGGTGGTATCGACTCTGGTGAAAAAGCCTACGCAGCTCTGAAAGCGGGTGCCGATGTAGTAGTTATTGGCAATGGTATTGAACGGAACCCGTTGCTGCTTCCCGAAATAGCACAATGCGTAAAGGCTTTTAACCAGAAATCTGTCAAGGTAGTCTGAGTAAAATGTTTATTCGACGCGCTGCATTGTATAAAAACAAGCCCATTCATCATTTTCTAAGGAAATTTTAAGTTCTAGGAAAAATACAACCAAAATAATTTTGTAGACCATTTTTTCGTGGTACATTTGTCCCATCAAAAACCTTATTAACACTACAAAAAATGAAAAAAGTACTCGCATTCGCATTCGTTGCTGGCATGATGGCATTCGCTTCTTGCACCAGCAAGCCCTCTGAGGACGCCGCTATGGAAGATTCTACCACCATGACTATGGACACTGATACCATGATGATGATGGACGACATGGCTGCCGACACCATGATGACTGACACTTTGTAAGCAATTACACAGTCGGGGCGTCTGACGCCACAAAAAGATAGCTCTATGAAAGTAGGGCTATCTTTTTTTATTTTGGGGATGGAAAACAAACTTTCGGTCTTAGCCCCGCACCTGCCCAAAGCCTCCCAGCCTTATTGCGCCACCCTGTGGGAGCAACACCAGTTTGAGCTGCGCATCGTGCGCCCCCGCCGCACCCGCCTGGGTGATTTTACCAAAAAGCCCCGCGAACGTCCACGCATCACGCTCAACGCTGACCTGAACCCGTACAGTTTCCTGATTACCTATCTGCACGAAGTGGCTCATCACGTGGTGTACGCTACTTTCCCCCGAAAGAGAATGGCTCCACACGGCCGGGAATGGAAGGAAGCTTTTACAACCCTCCTCCTTCCAGTTTTGAATCCGGCGTGTTTTCCCGACGAAGTACTGATCCCGCTACGGCACTACGCGGCTGACCCCAAAGCCTCCACGGGCAGCGATGCCGCGTTGGTGTTGGCTTTGGCTAAATACAATGCGGCCAGCACAGACTCCAGCGTCGTATCTGAGACCAATTCCAACAAAAAGACTTTGCTGCACCTAAGCGAGGGCGTAAATTTCGTTTTCCAGCAAAGGGAATTTACGCGCGGCCCTTTGCGGCGCACGCGCGTACTTTGTTTTGAAAAGGTTTCAAAGCGCCGTTACACGATTCCCGCCCATGCTTTGGTGGTAGTGAACACGGGATCGCCCGGCGATTGACAATGGATAGTGGACAGTTATGTACTTGCGGACGTTTACGATGGACAATTCTCTTGTTCATTGGCCTGCTATCTTTGCTTGCTCATTTTTCCCACGCCCAGGTTCCTTCCGTACTAGCGGAAGGAACCTGGTACAAGATAGCCGTTACGCAGTCGGGCGTGCACCGCGTGGATGCCGGATTGTTGCGTAAAATGGGAGTCGATGTGGCGAAAATTAATCCCAAAAACCTGCAAATCTATGGCAACGGCGGTGGTGTGCTGCCGCAGCGGAATGGTACGCCGCGCCCGACGGATTTAGTGCAAAACGCTATTTGGGTAGCGGGCGAGGAAGACGGGCGTTTCGACGAGAAAGATGCAATCTACTTCTACGCCGAAGGGCCGCGTGTAGTGCGTTACGATTCTTTGCAAAATTCCTTCTTTCACGAAATCAATTACATCTCGGATAGCAGCTTCTACTACCTGAATGTCGGTGCCGCACCGGGCAAACGAATTGCTGACATCGCTTCGCAGAGTGTAGCGGGTACTTCCGTGGATCAGTTCGATGACTACTGGTTTCATGAGGACGAATCCGTCAATCTGCTACAATCGGGCCGGGAGTGGTGGGGCGAGTACCTGGGCTTGTCGGGCCAACTTTTGCTGAAAGCCGACTTACCGGGCGTGCTGCCGGGTTCGGCGGCGATCTTGCGCGGGGCGGGTATCGCCTCGGCTCAGGTTACGACCCGCTTTCGCTGGCGGGTCAACGGGCAGGATATAGGCGAGCAAACGCAGGGCGCAGTGAGTACTTATCGCTATGATTTGAAAGCGCAGCGCAGCGAGAAGAACTACTTCTTTACAGCGGGTAACGCGCCGCCCGCTACTTTCAATGTTTCTCTAAGTTTTGACAAAAATGGTCAAAACAACGCCCAGGCTTACCTCGACTACGCCGCGTTGCAAACCAAACGGCAACTTCGCGCTTACCCAACGCAACAAGACTACCGCTTTCTACCTTCCGCTACGGCTGCCGTTTCTTATATCTTAAAAGATATTCCGCAAGACTGGCAATGGTGGGATATTTCTGATCCACAGCAGCCACGACGGGCCTTGCTGGAACGCGCTACTGACGGCACGGCGAAATTCGGAGCTGCCGATGGTCGGAGCGTTCGCGCCTATGCCGGATTCTCTCCGCTGCAAGTTCTGGAACCCACTACCGGGCAGAAAATCGCGAACCAGAATCTGCACGCCTTAGCCGTTCCCGAGCTGCTCATCGTCACGTCCAAAGCCTGGCAAAGCGAAGCAACGCGGCTCGCGCAGTTCCGCGAAAAGCACGATGGTCTGACCGTTGCCGTAGTAACGACCGACCAGGTTTTCAACGAATTTGCTTCGGGCAAAGCCGACCCGACGGCCATTCGGGATTTTGCCCGATTCCTGTACCGACAGAATCCTAATAGATTAAGATACCTGCTGCTCTTCGGCGATGCGACCTACGACTACCGCAACCGTAGCGGCACACAGTCAGCCACGCAGCAGCAGCGGGTGCCCGTGTACGAAAGTCGCGAGTCGTTGCACCCGGTCTTCACCTATTCTTCCGACGATTATTTTGGGTTTTTGCAAGAAAACGAGGGCGAATGGACCGAGACATCGGCGGGCGACCACTTGCTGGACATTGGTGTTGGTCGCCTGCCCGTCAAGACGCCGGGGGAGGCTCGCGTGGTCGTGGACAAGCTAATCCATTACGCCTCGTCGCCCCAAACGCTGGGCAAATGGCGCAATCGTATCAACTTCGTGGCCGACGACGGCGATGGCAACATTCACCAGCAACATGCCGACCTGCTGGCGAAGCAAATTGGAGATAAGTTTTTGACTAAGCGCCTTTTCGTGGACGCCTTCCCGCACGTCAGCTCACCCGAAGGAGCCAAGAAGCCTGACCTGAATGCCACCATTCGGCAGCGCATCGACGAAGGCACACTCATCCTGAACTACACCGGGCACGGCGGTGCCACGGGCTGGGCCGAGGAACAAATATTGACTCTTGCCGATATGCAGACTGTACG
>NZ_JBGSXF010000464.1:0-2288 GCF_041751555.1 Persicitalea sp.
GCCAGCAAAATCACGTTCACGCCCAGCGCCCTGGCGGCGTCCACGCTGTTCCAGACCCACTCCTCGGTAACTGGCTCTGACTTGTAAGGAACGCGGTTCAACTCGCCAATGGCCACGCTGGATACTTTGATGCCCGTGCGCTTGGCGGCATCTTTGATGCTCTGCAGCGTTGCCGGAACGGAAAGCCCAGCCTCGTCGTCTTTCGTGTTGTAGCTGACCTGCAAGCCTTGCAAGCCGATTTTCTTGGCGATATCGAACGTGCTTGGATTCAGCCTCGGGCCGATGGACCAGTCGCAAGCCCCAAGATGGAAAATAGATTTTGGCTTAGCGGAAAGCGTTCCGGTGAGTCCCGCGCCCAAGAGCAGGGCGGTAGTTTTAAGGGCGGCGCGGCGGTTGAGTCGGGTGTGCATGAGTTTGGTTCAAGTTCTTCTCCTATAAGAACAAAACCGGGAGAATCTATCTTTGAGGGCCAGATGCTCGTAAAAACTACTTCAACGTTCGGATAAAGGAAAGCAGATCGGCTACCTGTTTATCGGTGTACGAGTCGATCAAGTCCTTGGCCATGAAGGAGCGATTGGGAAGAAAGTACTGGTTCTTGATGTCCGCCTTTTTGATATACAGTTTGCTTCCTCCCATGAAGGCCAGTGTCGTGCCGTCGTCATCCTTCCCGACCAAGTACCCTTCCACCACACTCCCGTCTATTTTGTTGATCCGGTACAGCGCGTAGCCTGATTCCACCGCCGCGTCGGGATAGAGGATGGCCGTGAGCAGAGCCTGGGTTTCGCGCGAGGCCGAACCGTCGAGGGCCGGTGCGATGTTTTGGCCGTCGTTGCCCACTTGATGACATAGCAGACAAGTCTGAAAAAGTAGTTTGCCTTCGGAAGGGTCGCCCGTATTCTTTGCGGCGATGGCGGTATATTTCTTGATTTTGGCCTTCGTTTCCACCTTTTTTTCTTCCTTCGATTTTTCCACCGCAACCAGCATTGCCTGACTCCGGCGGTCGTTGCGATTTACCTCGGCGAGGCGTTCGGTTACAGCAGGCGGCAGAAGGGCCAGGTCGGTGGGGCTTTTTCCGTACACGGCCATGACCACTGCCGCACCCCGGCGTGAGGCAGTGAGCGTTTGGGCTAGTTTTATTTTATCAGGATCGCTCAGTTCGGGGAGCCAAACCGCCAGGGCCTTTTGTCCGGCGACAGAATCCACCTGTACCAGCTTGTTCAACGCAAAGATTCGAGTATCCGAATCTCGCTTTTCGTCTTGTACAGTTTGTTTAAAAAAAGTTTTATTTTCAGGACTGCTTTCCAAAGCCTTTAATGCCAGAAGTAAGGTAGGCCGAGGCGTAGAGGGGCCGAGGACAGTTATGACCTTTTCTCTTGCCTCCGCAATTTTGAAACGTCCCACTACGTCGAGCGCCAAGTCCACATCCGCCGGATTCTCGCTTTCAAAAAGATAAGAAACCGGCCTGGCAATCATCGTTGAAAAAGCGGGCGACTGCAGCCGGGCTTCATTGCGCAGGGCATAGCTGACGTACTTTTTAGCCTGAGCAGATTGGTGAAGCACGGGCTGCACCAAGGCGTAAATCTCCCGGTTGTCCAGCTTACCCGCCACGCCGACGAAGGTAGTTTCGTCCAGCGTGTCCAGTTTAGCCTGGGGCCAGAGGGTCAGGAAGGCTGCCTCCTTTTCTTTTTTTGGTAAAACCTCGATC
The DNA here is from genome assembly GCF_041751555.1 of Persicitalea sp. Classification (NCBI taxonomy): domain Bacteria; kingdom Pseudomonadati; phylum Bacteroidota; class Cytophagia; order Cytophagales; family Spirosomataceae; genus Persicitalea; species Persicitalea sp. The sequence continues at coordinate 1,706 of NZ_JBGSXF010000464.1, forward strand.
GCCCATAGTCGATTGACGGCGGGGAGTTGGCTGGCTCGGGGAGTTTGCAGGAAACCTCGCAGCGCGTCAGGGTACTTTTCCAAAGCCCGACGGGCTAAGTACCGCTCGAATTTTCTCTCGTAAGCGCCGCCCATACCGTCGCCGGGTAATTCGGGTTTGGCTGCTCGCACCAGCAGTTCGAGAGTCAGCGGATCGGCCTCGCTACTTTCACCGAGGGTGCGAATTACCTGCGAGCGCACCATTGTGTTTTCGTCTTCAACCAGATTTTGCAGTAGTTCCGCCACTTGGGCCGAAGGCAGAGAAAAGCTCGAGAGTGCGCGGACGGCTTCACGCCGCAAATCGGGTAGCGGCGAGGTAATTAGGGCGGCGAGTAGTTCGGCATTACAATGATGCATTCCTTCCAGGCTCCAAAGCGCATGGATACGGGTAGTTTCGGTCTGGGCCGCATCGGCGGCCAGCGCGATCAGTTCGGGAGCCAAGCCTTTGGTTTCGGTGGCGGGGCGGTCAGAAATCTGATGCCAGGCGGCGCGCTTGGCCCAGAGCGAGGGCGACGTGAGATATTTGGGTAGTTCGGCGGTTTTTA
>NZ_JBGSXF010000465.1:0-8764 GCF_041751555.1 Persicitalea sp.
ATTCTGGAAGTCAACACAAGAGGTGTGTACAAGAAAAATCTGAGTACCTACCCCTCCATGTCGGTGATGGAAAAGGCTTTGGCCAGAAACATTCCCGTGATGATCAACTCGGACAGCCACGCTCCCGCCGAAATCACGGCAAAACTGTCAGACACGGCTCTACAACTCAAACAAGTAGGTTTTAAAACGCTGCGAATTCTGCGTAACCAGGCCTGGCAGGATGTCGCCTTCGGTGAGGAAGGATTATATTTGTAAATGAAGCTAACTACCTTTTATCCTGGCCCTTCCCAACTCTACCCGCAGGTAGAGGGCTATTTGCTGGACGCCTATCAATCGGGTGTTCTGAGCATGAATCACCGCTCGGGTGCCTTCATGGATATGCTTGGGCGTACAATCGCCGAAATACGCAGCAAGCTGGACATTCCGGCGGATTACGAGATATACTTTACTTCTTCGGCAACTGAGTGTTGGGAAATCATTTCGCAATCGTTGGTTCAGACCAGTAGTCATCATGCTTTTAACGGAGCTTTTGGACAAAAATGGTTCGAGTACGCGGGGCGTTTGCACCCGGCTTTTAGCCATCCATTCGAGCTGAACCAGGATTTAAATACCTGGAGAATCGAACAACGGGAAAATGCCGAAATGCTTTGTCTGACGCACAACGAAACTTCCAACGGCACGGCCATCCCTACCCAGTCATTACAGAAAATCAGGAGACGTTTTGAAGGACTCATTGCCATCGACGCTACTTCCTCGATGGCGGGAGTAGCCTTGCCCTGGTCAATGGGCGATGTGTGGTTTGCCTCGGTGCAAAAGTGCTTCGGACTTCCGTCGGGGCTAGGCGTGCTGGTAGTTTCTCCCCGTGCCGTCGCTCGGGCAGAGGAGATTGGCGAGCGGAATCATTACAACAGTCTGCTTTTCATTCGAGATAATTTTCTTAAAAATCAGACTCCTTACACGCCCAACATTCTTGGGATTTACTTGCTCGGGCAGGTGATGGCGCAAGTTCCCCCGATTGAAGTAGTCGATCGGAATGTTGGCGAGCGGGCCAAAGCTTTCTATTCACTTCTAGAAGGAAGTTCGTACGAATTATTGGTTAATAACCCAGAAGTACGTTCCGCAACGGTTTTGGCAATTCAGGGAAGTGAGGATTTTATCGGCAAAATCAAGGAAAAAGCGGTCAAACAAGGAATGCTGTTGGGAAATGGCTACGGTGATAGGAAAACTACCACCGTTCGAATCGCAAATTTTCCGGCTATCCCGGATACGGATTTTGTACAGCTTCGAGATTTCTTACTAAAATACCATTAAAATAATGGGCCGCTTTTGAGGTAGTTCGAGTAAATTCTCGACTGCAAAGTCCTTTTTGGGCAAGAACCTCATACAGCAACCCCCTCGTGACCGATACCATGCTCGAACAATACCAGGCCCAAACCAAATGCCTGGTAGCCTTAGATTCTATCATTTTTGGCTTCGATGGCGAAGAACTCAAACTCCTTTTGGTTAAGCGCGGTGTGGAAGAGCACGGCGACACCTGGTCGCTGATGGGCGGGTGGCTTCGGCCCCACGAGGATACTGAGGACGCTTCGGCTCGCATTCTGTATGAGCTCACCGGGCTGAGCAACATTTACCTTGAGCAGCTTCACGTTTTTAGTGCCCCCTTTCGCGACCCCGTCGAACGGACGGTTTCAATCGCTTACTTCGCCCTCATCAATGTGGCCGACTACACCGATGTCATCTCGCATACCTTCGAGGCGCAGTGGTTTTCGATCCACGAACTACCGACGTTGCTTTTCGACCACGGCCGCATGGTAGAAATGGCCATCGAGCGGCTGCGCTACAAAGCCACCCAGCATCCGATCGGCTTTGAACTTTTGCCCGATAAATTCACCATTCCGCAACTCCAAAAACTGTACGAGGCGATTTTCGGAACCCAATTCGACAAACGCAATTTCAGCCGTAAAATCCTTTCTACCAAGCTACTCATTAAGCTGGACGAGAAACAGAAAGGTTATTCAAAGAAGGGCGCTTATCTGTACAAAGTCGATAACGATGAATACCGAAAGGTTTTTGATGCTTTCCTGAACTTCGTACCCAGCGGCTTTATGGTGTGAGCCTGGAAACGGATCGGTGATCTTGCGATTCGTTTGGGTAGCAGCGGGCTTTTGCTGACCTTTGCGGGCAAATTCAGAAACCCCAGTCCCGAATGTTCAACTTCAAAGAAATCGCCTCAGTCACACTCATTCTTTTTTCAGTCATCGACATTGTGGGAGCCGTTCCGGTCATCGTGGATTTACGCAAAAAAGTAGGCCGTATCGAGTCGGAAAAAGCCACGATTGTAGCGGGCCTTATCATGATTGCCTTCCTATTCCTGGGCGAGCGCATTCTCAAACTTTTCGGGGTGGACATCGCGTCATTTGCGGCGGCGGGAGCCATCATCATTTTCCTGATTGGCCTTGAGATGATCCTCGGGCGCAATATTTTTAAGCATGGCGACGTGGATACTTCGTCGGCGTCCATCGTTCCGATCGCTTTTCCGATTATCGCCGGGGCAGGTACCATGACTACGCTCATTTCGTTGCGGGCGACCTACGAACTGGCCAATGTGCTGGTGGGTGTATTCGTCAATTTGTTCCTGGTCTATCTGGTACTAAGATCATCCGCCTGGATCGAGCGAAAACTGGGCCGGGCGGGTGAAGACATCCTCCGTCGCGTTTTCGGCATAATCCTGATTGCGATCGCGGTGAAACTGTTCAAGGGGAATTTTTTATAGAAATACGTAGAGACACGGCATGCCGTGTCTAGCAGGCGAAAGCAACCTGTCAAATTGTAATAAAATCAATTGCCGGGCGGCTTTACCCCCCGGATAGAGGAGCATAAGAATCTCAGAATCAGAAATTCCATAAAAACATGAAGCAAAAAAATCCCAAACCATTAGCATTCACACCGTCAGGTAGTCAGCCTATGCAGCAACTCGACAGCCTGAACCAGGTAGCCGAGTTCCACCAAACCTTCAAGCACCCCATACTGGAAGTTCCAATGATACCTTCGGAGAATCGCAGCCGCCTGCGCGTGGCTTTGCTGGCCGAGGAACTGAAAGAGCTGGAAGTGGCGATCCTGCAAAACGACATTGTGGAAGTCGCCGACGCGCTTTGCGATCTGCAGTACGTGCTTGCGGGTGCCGTATTGGAATTCGGCTTAGGCGCGAAATTCGTGGACCTGTTCAACGAAGTGCAACGGTCCAATATGTCCAAAGCCTGCGACTCGCTGGAAGAAGCAGAGGCTACGATGCAGCACTATAAGGAAAAGGGCGTCAACTGTCACTTTAAGGAGGATGGGGGCAAGTTTCTGGTTTACAGAACTTCCGACAACAAAACCCTGAAGAATATCAACTACTCGCCCGCTGATTTGGTGAGCATCATCAATTCGGACAGCAATTTGCAGCCAAGAAGCTGATTGTTTTAGGGTTAGCCGCCGCAGTATCCCTCCGGGGTGAGGAGTTGGTGTCTTTTCTTTTTTCTATTAACCGATAACCCCTCCGGGGTACTTTCTTTATGGCTATATTCATTAAGCAATAAGTACCTGAGTACCCACGCAACAATGAATAATATGCTTCGCTTACTCGGCAAACCGTAATAAACCAGGTACTCAGGTACTGAATCACCAAACGTCTAAACACCTAAACTCACTTGACCGTCCTCGATCGCTTCCTCCGCTACGTCAAAATCGACACGCAATCCGATCCGCAATCGGGTACTTTCCCAAGTACCGAGAAGCAGCGCGATCTGAGCAAATTGCTGGTTGTAGAATTACAGGCTATGGGCGTGAAGAATGCGCATTTGGATGAATTCGGGTACGTGTACGCCACTATTCCCGCCACCAGTTCCAAAATCGACGTTCCCGTCATCTGCTTTTGCTCGCACGTGGACACCTCGCCCGATGTGACGGGACTGAACGTCAAACCGATCGTTCACGAAAACTGGCAGGGCGAAGACATCATACTACCCGACGACACGCGGCAAGTCATTCGTCTCTCGGAACACCCGGATCTAGCGCAGCAAATCGGCAACGACATCGTCACGGCCAGCGGCACGACGCTTCTGGGAGCGGATAACAAGGCAGGCGTGGCCGAAATCATGACAGCGACGGAATTTCTCCTGCAAAATCCCGATACCCCTCACGGGACCATCCGCATTCTTTTCACGCCTGACGAAGAAGTAGGTCGCGGCACCGAATACGTGGATATGGCCAAACTCGCCGCCGACTTCGGCTATACCGTGGACGGCGAGACGCTGGGCACGCTCGAAAACGAAACTTTCTCCGCCGATGGCGCCCAAATCAGAATTCAGGGCGTCAGCACGCATCCGGGCTTTGCCAAAGGTAAGCTGGAAAATGCCCTGAAAATTGCCTCGGAGATCGTTGCGGCCTTGCCGCAGGATTCGCTCTCACCCGAAACTACGGAAGGTAAAGAGGGCTTCGTCCATCCGGTGTCGATGCAAGGCGGTCAGGATGAGGCGACCATTGACTTTATTGTCCGCGACTTCAACGCGGTGGGTCTGAGACAGAAGGCTGACCTACTCCGCCAAATCACACAAGAAGTCTTGCAGCATTACCCCAATTCAAAAGCCGACATCCAGATTACCCAACAGTACCGCAACATGAAGGAAGTACTTGACAAGTACCCGGCCGTGGTGGACAACGCCATCGAAGCCATGCGACGCGTCGGACTCTCTGCCGAGCCCCGCAGCATCCGCGGCGGCACCGACGGCTCGCGTCTGTCGTTCATGGGCCTGCCTTGCCCCAACATCTTCGCGGGCGAACACGCCTTCCACTCCCGCCAGGAATGGGTGTCGGTGCAGGATATGGAAAAAGCGGTGGAGGTTATTGTGGAAATCGCGAAAGTGTGGGAGGAAAGGAGTTGAAAGTTCATGAGTTCAGGAGTTTATGAGTTGGAGGAACTCCTGGAAGAAACACTCATCAACTTTTAGACTCATAGACTTTTAACTCTAAAAAATGGCCAAGAAGAAACAAAAATACTACGTAGTCTGGCAGGGAAGGCAGTCGGGGGTTTTTACTGATTGGAAAGAGTGCGAGGCGCAGATCAAGGGTTTTCAGGGCGCTCGGTTTAAGTCATTCGATAGTTTGAAGGAAGCCGAAGCCGCCATTGACCGCAATTATTGGGAGTTTGTCACAAAAAAGGGCGAGGCCAAACCTGTCAACCTTCCCATTCCTCCGCACATCGGTCAGCCCATCAAAGACAGCATTGCGGTGGATGCCGCCTGGAACACCGCCACGGGCGACATGGAATACCAGGGAATCTACCTCGGCACGGGCGAACGAATCTTTCTGCAAGGCCCGTTTTTCGATGCTACCAACAACATCGGCGAATTTTTAGCCATTGTCCACGGGTTGGGGTATCTTAAAAACAATAACAGCACCATCCCGATCTACTCCGACTCCCGCACCGCGATGGCCTGGATCAGAAAAAAACACGCCAACACTAAACTAGTCCTTACGCCTCTCAACAAAGAACTTTTCGAACTCCTCCAACGCGCCGAGCGCTGGTTGGCCGCGAATAAGTACCCCAACAAAATCTTGAAATGGGAAACCAAGTACTGGGGCGAAAACCCCGCCGACTTCGGCAGAAAATAAAACCAAGTACAAATATAAATTCCCCTCTCCTTTGAGGAGAGAGGGTGGGGCGGTCCGTCGTTACGGTGAGGTAAAACATGGCACGAAATTCGTTCTTCCAATTCAAACAGTTCCGAATCGAGCAAGACCGCTGCGCCATGAAAGTCTGTACCGACGCCTGCACGTTCGGGGCTTGGGCTGAGATAGCAGGCGCAAAACGAATCCTGGACATCGGTACCGGAACGGGTTTGCTTTCACTGATGGCGGCCCAAAGAAACCCCGATGCGCTGATCGACGCCGTGGAGATTGATGAGCAAGCAGTTAGTCAAGCAGCGGAGAATTTTAAGAATAGCCCTTTTTCGAGCCGAATAAAAGTATTTGAGGGTACTATTCAAGATTTTGAACCCGGTTATCTGTACGATGCTATTTTGGTCAATCCGCCTTTTTATCAAAACGATCTGCGGTCGCCGGACGACAAGGTAAACCAAGCCCACCACGCGAAGAGTCTGACTTTTTCTGAACTATTGACGGCGGTAGAAAAGTTATTGAAAAAGGGTGGCTCCTGGCACGTACTGCTCCCCGTTGAGGAGGGGAATGTACTGAATTACAGTGCGATCAGCCGAGATTGGTTAAAGCGACGGGAATTGATACTTTCTCATTCGTTAAAGCACTCACCCATCAGAATCATGCGTTCGTATTCTAAAATGGCGGTAAGTAATCCTCCCGCAAGTTCCGAGCACTTAGCCATCTACGAACCGGAAACTACCCGCCACACACTTGCTTTTCGCCAACTTTTGCGGGACTTTTACCTGAAATTCTGACCAATGACTTCCGACGCGCCTCTCCAAATATCCGTACTCATCCCCCTCTACAACGAGGACGAATCGCTGCCCGAACTGCACGACTGGATCGTGCGGGTAATGAACGAAAACGGATTCAGCTACGAAATCCTGTTCATGGACGATGGCAGCCGCGACCGTTCCTGGGCGGTTATTCAGGAACTCGGACTGCGTAATCCAAACGTCCGCGGCATAAAATTCACCCGGAACTACGGCAAAACCGCCGCCCTGCAAACGGGTTTTCAGACCGTGCGCGGCGAGGTAGTCGTCACGATGGACGCCGATTTGCAGGACAGTCCCGACGAGATTCCCGAATTGTACCGGATGATTACCGAGGAAAACTACGACCTCGTATCGGGCTGGAAGCAAAAACGTTACGATCCGATTACCAAAACGCTGCCCACCAAGCTTTTCAACGCCGCTACACGCTCTATTTCGGATGTAAAATTGCATGATTTCAACTGCGGCCTGAAAGCTTACCGTGGCGAGGTAGTCAAAAACATCACCATCTACGGCGAAATGCACCGCTACATTCCCGTCATCGCCAAGTGGAACGGTTTCAGCCGGATCGGGGAAAAAGTGGTGCAGCATCAGGCCCGGAAGTACGGCACCACCAAGTTCGGGCTGGAACGCTTCATCTACGGTTTTCTGGATCTGCTTTCCATCGCCTTCGTCAACAAATTCGGCCGTCGGCCCATGCACTTTTTTGGTAGTTTGGGTACTTTGATGTTCTTCGTTGGCTCGCTGATCACGATCTGGCTCATCGGGTTAAAGGTGTATAACATCTACATGAACCTTCCCTACCGCAACGTCACCGAAAATCCGCTTTTCTTCCTTGCCCTGACGGTCATCATCGTCGGTTCACAGCTTTTTCTGGGTGGTTTTTTGGGAGAGTTACTGGTCAAGCAGTCTGTCAGCCAAACGGGAGATTATCTGATCGCCGATGAAGTGGGAAAGGCCGAGCCGTTGCTGAATTAAACGCAAAGGGCGCTAAGTAAAAGCAGGGGTCGCAAAGTCTTTTTCCCCTAAATTCTCTGCGTCAAAAAAATTCACATGAAAAAAATCTCCCTCCTTTTCCTTCTCTCTCTCCCGCTCGCCGCTCAAACCAAGCTCACCACCAATATCCCCAACCAGAAACTGGTCGAGGCCAAAAACCCGGAGGCGGTGGGTATGTCGCCCGAGCGTTTGCAGCGGCTGGACAACGTGATGAAGGGCTTCGTCACAGACAACAAACTACCTGGTATCGTGGCAATTCTGGTGCGCAACGGGCAGATCGTGTACCATCAGGCCTACGGACTCGCCGATGTGGCCACGCAGCGTCCGATGAAAAAGGACGATATTTTCCGCATTGCGTCCATGACTAAAGCCATCACGGCCACGGCGGTGATGATGCTCTACGAAGAAGGCAAATTCAGCCTCGACGATCCCATCTCGAAGTACATTCCTGAGTTCAAAAATCCGACGGTACTTACGTCCTTCCGGTTCAGCGATAGTACCTATCGGACCGAACCCGCCAAATCTGAGATCACCATCCGCCATTTGTTGAGCCACACCTCCGGCCTGGGCTACGGCATGATCGACGGCGACGAGCGATTCAAGGCCATGTACCAGAAAGCGGGAGTCACGGACTTGTTCACGACACAACCCATTAGTGTGGGCGAGAGCGTCAGGAAGCTGGCCAAACTACCCCTGCACTTCAATCCCGGCGAAAAGTACTCCTACTCCGAAGGACCAGACGTGCTGGGGTACTTTGTCGAAATCATGTCGGGCATGACCTTCGCCGAGTACCTGCGGACGCAAATTTTTGAGCCGCTGGGGATGAACGATACCTACTTCTACCTGCCCGAAGCCAAAGCCAACCGCCTGGTCACGATTCATAAAGCCGTGAATGGTAGCTGGGAGTCCTTTCCGACGACCTTTTACGACCCGGATTATCCCCGCAAGGGCGCGAAGCAGTTCTTTTCCGGCGGTGCGGGGCTATCCTCCACGGCCAAAGACTACGCCACCTTTCTGCAAATGCTCGTCAACGGCGGGGCGTTTAACGGTAAGCGCTTTCTCAGCCGGGTCAATACCGAACTGCTCACGGTATCTAACCAAACGGGCACCTTATTCGGTGGCGAAGGCGGGCCCGAGCATTTTAGCCTGGGATTCAGCGTCGTCAACCCCATCGGCCACGACCGCGGCCTGGGCAGCGTGGGGAAGTTCAAATGGGGCGGGTACTTCAACACCAACTACTTCGCCGACCCGCAGGAAAAAATCGTGGCCGTGCTGATGAAGCAAACGCAGAGTGTGGG
>NZ_JBGSXF010000466.1:0-3422 GCF_041751555.1 Persicitalea sp.
CCGTAGAGACTCTTATGCCCGACCTCCAGACCCTCTTTTAGCTTCTCCTGTTCTTGATCCAGATTAGGCTCGCATCCCAATAGGAAGAGCAAAAATGCGCCCATCCCAATTGAATATATCCATTTTATATAAAGACTACTCTTATGATTTTCATTATTATCCATACTATTTTCAGTTTGGCAGTTGCTTCCTGATGGAAAAATTTGTTTCTCCCTTCACTGTTGTCTGTGCCTCTATAGACCTTGCGACATATAGGCATTCACGCCAACTTATAAACCTCATCTTTTACTAGTTTTAAAGAATTAAGCTGCGGCACAACTACAACTTTATCAGGTGGAATTACACCTCGTGTAATCCAGTTCTGAACGCGGCTTGCTTTCAAATTATGACGTCGGGAGTAGTCTGAAATCGTAATCCACTCATCCAAGCTATATTCAGAGTTTCCTACAACGAGTTTAGCTTCTTTCAAGGATTTTAATTCCGCCAGGGAAGCGTTGATTTCCTCAATGGCTGCTTTTGCGGATTCCTTGACATCTTGCCAGAAGGGCCGCATTTGCGCCTGGTCTTCTATCGGCAGCGTTCGGTACCAATCAGCAAAACGCTTACGGACTTTCGGGATGTCTTGTTTGGATGCTTTCCTCATTTCAGAAAGGTAGTTGTCCAACCCTTTTTTTATTGGCTCTCTCATAATTTCCGTGTTTGACTGGTATTCACTATTCCAGCATTTTCAAGGTGTCTCTCAGTCTGATAGCTTCTTCGCCAAGCTTGTCAAACTCCTCATCTTCAATCTCATCAGGAGGAAGCATTAGTAGGAAATCTAACTCGCTCAACCGAATCTTGATTTTCTCTATCAACTCTTCGGTTCTTGATCGCCTTTTCATTTTTTACTGGATACCTTTTCAAATATAGCTTTTGTGAAGTTATTACACAAAAAAAGTGTAACACTACTTTTCGCTCGCTCTGAATCCAGCAGGTCGCTCAGCTCCGCCAAATGGAACCGCACCGACGGACCGGCTACGACTAAGCGATAGCTCTCTGGGCGGCGTCAGCGAATAATGTTTCAATCATCCAACGCCTGATAAATCATCCGAATAAAAGTCGCCTCGCTGGTATCGCCGCCTACACTTTGCGTTTGCTTCATCAGCACGGCCACGATTTTTTCCTGCGGGTCGGCGAAGTAGTTGGTGTTGAAGTACCCGCCCCAGTTTTACTTCCCCACGCTGCCCAGCCAACGGTCGTGCCAATGTGGATTACCCCGCCGAAGCCTACTGCCTGATCAGTCCGTTTGCTTTATCAAAATGCCTTTGTCCACACTTTCATTGATCAAACCCTCGGCATAGTCCCAAATGGCAGACGAGCCGTTTTTAATTGCTTTTTTCTTGTCATATACTTTTTGATAGGGCACATTGAATTCCTTCCAGGTTCCGCCATTATTTGAAGTGTTTTGCAGCAATGGTTCAAACCTGTCCATTGATTTTGCAAATTTGGCATTATCCGTACTACCTTCTTCAAATTCTTCCCAAATGGCTAAGAACTCTTCGGCCTGTTCGGCTGGCAAAAGTCCAAATATACGTTTGGCAGCTTTAAGTTCTTGTTCCGTATTGGTGTGGTTTTTTTGGGTGTCGTAAATAAAGGTGTCACCCGCATCAATTTCTACAAGATCGTGGATTAAAACCATTTTCAAGACTTTCAACACGTCTATGGGCTTGTCTGAATGCTCGGCCAACACAATGGTCATCATGGCCAAATGCCAACTGTGTTCGGCGTCATTTTCGTGTCGGTCGCTGTTGAATAATTTAGTTTTGCGTTGAATGTATTTTAACTTGTCAATCTCTTTTATGAAATTTACTTGTTTCATTAAATTGTCTGCCTGCATTGTCCTGTAAATTGTTAAGAAATTTTCTAATTTTTGCAATTCCTTGGTCTATCCCCAATATGGTAGTCTATGTGAAACATCAAACTACACCTACTTCAAACCGCCTAATACTTTCCAAATTATCCTTTTTGCTGGCTAACTCTTCTTCCAAATCATAATCATCCTGTAATCCAAGCTACTATTTCGGGGAATTTCCAAAATAGTAGCTCAACCGCAAAGCGGTATCCGCCGTGATTCGTCGGTTTTCTTTCAAGATTTCTGATATGCGGGTCTGAGGAATGCCGAGGTCTTTGGCGAGCTTGTACGCGGTGATTTGTAGAGGAATCAAAAACTCTTCCTGCAAGATTTCTCCTGGGTGTATATGAGGTAATTGTTCCATATTCCGGTTGTACTCATCAGCGTTACTCAGGCCAATCAAACCAATTTTACTACTTTCTTTTTTCCTGTATCTGTTAGGAATAGCCTGAATTCATCGGCAAATTCGGTAAACGTCTCTTCTACAAACATTGAATCTTTTCTTGGCAAATACGCTTCGGGAAGTGCTGTCGCGGGGCAAGATTGTACCCTTTTGACAGCTACTTGATTATCTATATCTACAAGATACAGTTTAGGATTAGTCTGGAAAATAGCTCGCAGGGATTTTTTCTTATCAAAGAACTTTTTCAACTCATTAGAAGAAAGTTGAACGACTAGCCACCTATTGACGGTTTCGTCACAATCTGTCCATTTATAAAGGTAATAGGAGTTAGAATCGTCGGAGTTGACAAAAAGCGAGAGGAGCGGCCCTTCGTGGTACAGCAAATCCCCTAGTTTCTCAGTCGTTCCTTCTAATGTATCTAACTTTGTTCCTTTGATATTTTTCATAGCTCTTTCTCGCTTAAGATGAAGTTATGGGTATAGTCGGCGGCAACTGCTGAGTGATGAGTAAAATGGCCCAGTCGTTCTATTTCACCATTTACACCTTCGATGTCAACTAACTTTCCAATCGCAACTCTGTCTCCTAACGTCCCATAAACCTTATCGCCAATATATTTCTTTAATTCGTTGAACCTCTCGATGGAGCCTTCCAGGTCATTGAACAGAGACAGACCCAGAGCTTTGCATTTGGTTAAATCATCCTCAGTCAGGAATCGCTTTGGATTTTTGAGAAACTGAGGGATGAAATTCCTTTCGTCTTCAATTTTACCAAAAACCCAGCGATAAACGGGTTCCATGTTGCTTGCTGTGTAATCAGTTGGGGGACACGTTACCGACAGATCATTGTATTCAGCCTGATGCTTATATTCCATGCGGGCAATCCAAAAATAGTCATTTTTTTATTTGGGCCAGTATTTCCCTGCCCTCTCCTCAATCATCCAGCGCCTGATAAATCATCCGAACAAAAGTCGCTTCACTCGTATCGCCGCCCACACTCTGCGTTTGCTTCATCAGCACGGCCACGATTTTTTCCTGCGGGTCGGCGAAGTAGTTGGTGTTGAAGTACCCGCCCCATTTGAACTTCCCCACGCTGCCCAGGCCGCGGTCGTGGCCGATGGGGTTGACGACG
>NZ_JBGSXF010000467.1:0-5111 GCF_041751555.1 Persicitalea sp.
TGCCGACCATCTACAGTCCGCTCCATGAGATATGTACCAGCCATTTTGCCAAGATGGGTTCGCAGATTACAACCCGATACGTACTCGTGAATTTCGCCAGGTTCCAACACAGGCTGTTGACCGATGACGCCCTCGCCTTCCACTTCGCGCACAAGGCCATTGGCATCGTGAATGAGCCATCGGCGGCGTAGGAGTTGCACCGTGTGGTCGCTGTGATTTTCAATTATCACCTTATAAGTAAAAACAAAATGTGCCTGCCTCGGATTAGAATAAGTCGGTTGGAATTCGGTCAAAACCGAAACTTTAACACCCTCTGTTACTTCTGAAACCATAGTCCGGCAGGATTATTTTGTAATAACGAAAATAGCACTTTGCTGTCTACAAATACAAATTCACCCCTAATTTAATTCCTATAACCATACCTTATGGATGTTGCTATCGAAGAATCCTGGAAAGAAAAGTTGCAAGACGAGTTCAACAAACCTTACTTTGAGGAGCTTATAGAATTTGTTAAGCAAGAGTACAAAACACACACGGTCTATCCGCCTGGCGGATTAATTTTTAACGCTTTCGACTCCTGTCCCTTCGATGCATGTAAGGTTGTAATCCTGGGACAGGACCCATACCACGGACCGGGACAAGCCAACGGGCTGTGTTTTTCGGTAAACGACGGTGTTCCCAAGCCGCCTTCGTTATTGAACATTTTCAAGGAAGTCAATGAAGACCTTGGCATTCCTATTCCCGCATCAGGTAACCTGCAAAGATGGGCCGATCAAGGTATTTTGCTCCTCAATGCCACACTTACCGTACGGGCAAGGGAGGCAGGTTCTCACCAAAAAAAAGGATGGGAAACTTTCACCGACGACGTAATCCAGCTTATCAATGACGAGAAGGAAAATATCGTGTTTCTGCTGTGGGGAAAATACGCACAAGACAAAGGAAAAATCATCGATGAGTCTAAGCACCATGTCCTGAAAGCTAAGCACCCCTCGCCTATGGCGGCCAAATGGGGCGGCTGGTTTGGCAGCAAGCATTTCAGCCAGACCAATGCGTATTTAGAGAAAATGGGTAAAGAGCCGATTACTTGGTAGAAGTTATCGACTGTCGGGCCGATGCGCCGTTACAATCTTACAATCGACTTTCGATAAAAAAAGGGCGAACTATATCGAATAGTTCGCCCTCATCAATTTTGGATTATCTACTTCTCAATGTCCGAATTGAGTTCAAGTACTTTATCCCAATAAGGGCTATTGTTCTCGATAAATTCCTTGTGCTTGGGATGTTTATCGTATGTTTCGATACCAGCTTCGTTACGAAAGGTAAGGTAATGTACCACGTCGAAATCTTGGGCGGAATTTTCTTCGTCTAGTACTTTCCCACCTGTGTACCCTACGATGGCAGGAATTTGACGGCGCAGGTTGGCGAATTCCTTCATGTGTTTTTCAATCTCAGCGGCGGGCGTATCAGCCTTGAACTTTACGCAGACAATCCTCTGCATTTCGGCTTGCTGGTGCGGCGTGTAAGCCCCATAAATGATTAGCATAAATAATCCCAGGATGAAGACCGGGATCAGGTAGCCTAATGTTTTATTTTTGGTTTTCATATTCACTATCGGAAATTTCTATTTTTTCAGGATGACATTATAACGCAGTAAAACTACAATTAGTTTATCATATTGTATTATTTAAATATTTATTATTAATAATATATGCGAATATGTAAAATAACAATACAAAAAACATTGTATTAATCTTTTTACAAAATATTATTCTGCATATTTGGATTTGCATCTATTTTTATAATTATCCAATTTTATGGACTATTCGCATAATCCGTGAGTAAAGACTTGAAGATATCACTCTCTGTGCTGCTCTTAGCCGTCATGGTTGCCAAAGCAGAAGCCGTTCAACCACAGTGGGGCTTCTGGGCGCACAAGCGAATTAACCGATTGGCGGTGTTCCGGCTACCACCGGAAATGCAGTTCTTTTATAAAAAGAATATTGATTATATCACCGAAAATGCTGTCAACCCTGACCGCCGCCGCTACGCGGTAGTGGGCGAAGCCGAGCGGCACTTTATCGATCTCGATGTGTACGGAGACAGTGCCTTGACTACCCTCCCACTCTATTGGAATCAAGCGAAGGACAAAATCGGCGAAGACAGCTTACGGATGCACGGAATTGTGCCGTGGTACGTGCAAACGGCAGTTTTTCAACTTACCGAAGCCATGCGCGATAAGAGTGCTGCTAAAATTCTGCGCATTTCAGCGGATTTGGGCCATTACGTCGCCGATGCGAACGTGCCGTTACACACGACGCGCAACTACAATGGCCAACTTACCGGACAAGAAGGCATTCACGCCTTCTGGGAATCGAGAATCCCCGAGAAATACGCCGAAGATTACGAATTGTGGATTGGCACCGCCAACTACATTGAAAATCCAGCTCGCGCGATTTGGGGCGCGGTGGCCCAGGCTCACGCCGCCAGCGACTCGGTGCTTCGATTCGAGAAAGTACTTAGTAAGGATTTCAAAGCTGACCGAAAATTCACTTTCGTAGAAAGAAACAAGGTACTTGTCAGAACTTATTCCGATGAATTCACCGCTAAGTACAACGAGGCATTGGAAGGACAGGTCGAAAGACAAATGAAAAACTCGGTACAAATGGTTAGCGATCTTTGGTACACCTCCTGGGTAAACGCCGGGCAACCCGACCTGCGCTCACTGGCTAATTTTAAATTCAGCGAAGCCGATAAAGTTCAAATAGTCAATGAGCAACAAACTTGGCTACAGCGACTTTTCAAAGTAAGAGCAGAAGGAGATAATTGAGAAAGATCATCCATATTGATATGGACGCCTTCTTCGCGTCGGTAGAGCAACGCGATCATCCCGAGTTGCGGGGCAAGCCCGTGGCAGTGGGCGGCGGCGGTGACCGGGGTGTAGTGGCGGCGGCTAGTTACGAGGCCAGAAAGTACGGAGTGCGGTCGGCGATGGCTTCACGCATAGCGAAGCATAAGTGCCCGCAGTTGATATTTGTGCGCAGCCGCTTCGACGTTTATAAGCAGGTCTCAGCCCAAATCCGAGCGATTTTCGCCGAGTACACTCCGCTCATCGAGCCACTTTCGCTAGATGAAGCCTATCTTGACGTGACCGAGAATTTGAAAGGAATGAAGTCGGCCACTCATATCGCCAATGAAATTCGTCAGCGAATACGACAAACTACCCGGCTCACGGCATCAGCGGGGGTTTCTTACAATAAGTTCTTGGCAAAACTTGCTTCTGACCACCGAAAGCCCGACGGTATTTTTGTTATCAAACCCGAAGACGGCGAGGCGTTTGTCGCCCAACTACCCATCGAGCGATTCCATGGTATTGGCCGCGTTACGGCGCAGAAAATGCACAGCCTGGGTATAACGACAGGTTCTGATATGCGACAAAAGACGGAAGAGTTTCTAAGGCAGCATTTTGGCAAGTCAGGTGGCTACTACTACCGCATCGCAAGGGCGCTGGACGACCGCCCTGTCGAACCGGATCGCATCCGCAAATCGGTAGGCTCCGAAAACACCTTTGAGCATGACCTTGATACACTAGCGGAAATGCAGGGCGGGCTGATTCCGCTTATTGAAGATGTTTGGCAGTGGGTGGATCGAACTCGTATTTATGGCCGCACGGTCACGGTAAAAATCAAGCTAAACGATTTCCAAACCCTCACCCGCAGCCGTTCTTCCTTCTTGCCTATCAGGGAGCGGAAGTTTTTCGAGAGCCTGGCCTTTGGACTTCTTGAAGAAAATTTTCCGCTTCCACTACCCGTCCGACTCCTCGGCGTTTCCCTCTCCAACCTTGAAGACTCTCAGCCTTATGAAGGCAAGCAATTAACGTTGACTTTTTGAATTACTCCAAAGGAACCCTGTCTGTCATCCTGAGCGGAGCCGAAGGGTTAATGCACCGACTTATCCGGCGCAGGCGCTGAGGCATGGAAATCATTTTTGATCCGCTCAGCGTAATTCGCAAGAAGGGTCAATACTCGCTCCCGGCTATCGGAACGCACTACGCAACCTACGTGAAATTCCTGATTCATGCGCCAAACTACCTCTGTGTCTTGAAAAACGGCGTGATCAGGCCACTCTTGGCGAGCCAGCGAGATGATGATGCCGGAATACTTGCGGTTGGGACGCGGCGTTTTATAATCCTCTCCCCGCGCTACTGCTGTTTCCAACCGTGCCCATTCTTTCCAAAGGTTGATACCCGAAGCGGCCTCCACCATATCGGACAGGTGTGCTCCGCCCACTCGGGAAGACGTTTCCAGGAAGTAATACTGTCCGTCATCAGAGGAGCGGATCACCTCGGTATGCGAAGCACTATGCTTCATGCCGAAAGCCTTAAGTACGTCTACGGTCAAGGTCTCCAATGCGTGCCACTCGGCAGAATCGAAAGGAACGGTCACTGAACGAAAAATGCCCCCCCCGTGCGCCACGTCGAAAGGTGGTGCAATGTACTGACTGGCCCAAGAAAAAATCACCCGACCATTGAAAGACAAAGAATCTATGTGAAATACGTCACCGGGCTTATACTGTTCTACCAGGTACTCGTGCCGTCTTTCGCCCAATGAATTAATGGCGTCCCACAACTCGCTATCGGTGTGAAGTTTCTTAATGCCTGTGGCAGAAGCTTCCGAACGGGGTTTGATCATCCACGGACCAGGATGTGTTTGAATGAATTCGGTGATGGCGGCATCATTGAACAAAGCCGAAAAACCCGGTACTTTTATACCCGCTTCGGCGGCTTTAGTACGCATGGCGAGCTTGTCACGAAAGTAGCGGGAGGTGGTTTGGCCCATCCCCGGAATCCGGAAAGTCTCACGCAACATGGCGGCTTTCTCCACGTCGAAGTCATCGAGAGCTACGATGCGGTCGATGGCTTGGGCCCGCATGACATGGGCTAGTCCGGCAATCACATTGTGCATGTCGTAATTGCCATGTTCATTTTCTTCCACAAAAAAGAACTCATCAATCGAATCACGCACCCATTCCCGATTTTCGAGTTTTTTGGCGGTCAGCAAATAAACGGTATTGCCCGCCTCCTTGCAGGCTTGCAGAAAGTCGTTTCCCTTAAA
>NZ_JBGSXF010000468.1:0-2405 GCF_041751555.1 Persicitalea sp.
TCCGGCGACTTGCCGCTGGCTGACCTGCCGATTATTGCGGCGAGTTCAAAGCAATATAGTGTGGCGCGGTTTGAAGTGGAAGTACTCACACCCGGCCGGGTTAGTCTGGGCCTGAACGCCGATGCTGGCGTCAGTGCCTGGGTGGATCAAAAGCCGATTCAAACCTACGACGAAGGTCTGGTTGCCGAACTACCCAAGGGCGTTCACACTATCACGCTTTCCATCGACCGGAAGCTTTTCAAGGAACCGGCGGTGCGGGTGCAGTTGCTGGATGGGAAAGCAGGTTCAGCGCAGACGCGTCTGCGGATGGGGCGCTAACATCCGAAAGACAAAAAAGCCAATGCAAATGTTAGAGATCGGAGTACTCCGTCGGGCGCACGAACTTTCCTCCTGTCTTCGAGGTGTTCTGCTGATACTCGGGCATTGATTTGAGTTTGCTCCAATCGGCATCACCTCCGAAAGCTCTCCAATGCGCATCGCGGGAGGCTTTGTCGGAGAAGGTGATCAGGTACATGAGGTTGGGCATGTGGCTCCCCGCAATAACCTTGGCAAAGAACACGGGATTGAATCCTAGCTTCTTGAATATTTCTACCTCGCCGCCGTCGTCGAACATCTTCACCTTATTCAGATAGCGCTTCTCGGAAGAACTTTCGTAATCGCGCAGTTCGTAGACCCGCTCGCTCATCGGCACGGTCAGACCAGATTTGGCGTGAACAGGCATTGTTTCGAACGCTTCCATAATCACCGTTTCGTAGCGCTGGTAGGCAGGCTCCTTCAAAGGTGAGTCGATGTATTCTTTGCCCGCCGTCTGGTAGGCTTTGTCCTTATCCAGTTTTTGCGAAAGCCCAGTCAACTGATCCAGCGATTGAAAGGGTGTCAGCACGTACAGCAGCGAATCGTTGTCCATTGCTTTGAACACCCCGACATTCTTGATTCCAGCCCGGTGCGCGGCGGGCAGATAAGCATTCTGCAAGTAGTTGTCCATCAGAGCCATCTGCGGCCCTCGCACGTGGTATATTTTCAGTTCGTAATATTCTTTCCTTGGAGGAGAAAAGGACCAGGGAGTCGCACTGAAAAGAAGGAGGGAAGAAAGGAACAATAACAGGAAACTGGTGCGGTAGTATTTTACACTCATTTTAAAAATAGCTTAAATTAAAAACTTGTAGACTTCTGAACTTTAGACTTTCCTAGAACTTCGGACAAGACAACTCTTTGCTGCGGCGCTTGGTGCGCTTCTTGCTTTCGAGCGGTTCAAAGATATACGAAAGCGAGATTTCGTGCGCCCCGCCGCTGCCGAGGCCGAGCGTAGAGATGGTGGCGTCGTAGCTGTAACCGATTGAGAACTTGTCCTGCCGATAGCCCGCCAAAAAGATCAGCGACTCGTGGTTGTTGATGTTCTCGGCGTATTTTTTGATGGGAATGCCCCGGTACCAGGCACCGAGTACCAGCGGTGAATAAGTCACGTACACGCCCGCGTCCAACTGGTCAAATTTTCCTTGTTTTTTGTACAGGATAGCGGGAGAAATGGTTTTCTCGCGGTCAATCTCGTTGCCCAGAAATGTGTAGCCCGCAAACGGAATCCGCAAGCCCCCCTGGAAGCTGATTTTCATCGGCAAAGGAGCGGTTCCCAAGCCTCCGAATGCCTGGTTGGGGCGGTTGAGGTGATGCACGGAGATGCCCGCCCAGTACCAGTCTGAATAGAGCATGGTACCCGTCGAGAAATCGGCGTAAGACACTTGCGGAATGCCGTTTTGCACCAACGGCTCCTGCGTGGGGTTGCCGTTGAAGCCCGTGTTGTCGTACTGATCGCCGAAGGTCAGGCCAAAGTAGTCGAGCGTACGGGTGGCGTACGCGCCCTGCAAGCCGAAGCGCAGGGAAGTGACGTCGTTAAGTTGGAGTTGGTAGGAGTACTGCGCCCCGACCTCAGTGGATTTCAGGTTACCTAATCCCTGACTGTCCATCAGCACGTACAGGCCCACGCCGCTATTGAAGCGTGAGAAGTAGTTGTCGATACCAAACGAACTCGTGACGAAATTGGCTGACAGCGCGGGCCATTGGTTGCGGTAGTTGACCGTCAGGCGCGGAGCCAGCGCCCCGCCCGCCAGGGCAGGGTTGAGGTAGAGCGGATTGGCGTAGAACTGCGAAAACTGTGGATCCTGGCACCAAGCTTGCAGGCTGGTCAGGGTCAAGAAGGACAACAAGAGTAATTTCTTCATCATAGTATATCGTCTGCCACGGTCATTCATCCAAAAGTCAGTGAAGTAAGCGATTTTAATTCTTATTTCAACAATTAAGCCAGATTTTGCGTAATTGAGTAGGAAAAGCGACCCGTTTTTGTCAAAAAAATGGCGTGAAATTTAAAGATTTTTTTTTCGTTAGAACAATGCCGCCACCAAAAAGGCGGG
>NZ_JBGSXF010000469.1:0-2866 GCF_041751555.1 Persicitalea sp.
GATGGCCGTGCTGAACGCGTCGCGCAGCAGACGTCGTTGGCCAAAAAGCGGAAACACCGCGTTGACCGCTCCGCCCGAAAGCAAATTATTTTCCGGCACGAAATAGCCAACACCCCGGTCAGCGGCGAACCAGACGAGGCCATCGCGATCCAGCGACAGGCTATTAACGCGGGACGAAGGCAGGCCGCCGCTGTTGGGAGAAGTGGACAGGTACCGCTGTTGCTGCGTCGTGGGGTTTTTGACCAAAATACCGCCTCCCAAATTGTTCGGCAACCGAATCCATTGCAATCCGTTGCGATCCACGACGACGGAATCGGTACGGTTGTTGATCGTAGTATCTCCGACGGGAGGTGCCACCGCCACGGGACTGTACGATTGATAAGTACCTTTGAAATTACTGACTAATCCATTCTGGTTGTCGGCTACCCACAGGTTATTGGCAGCGTCCAAGATGGCATCCTGCGGCGCGACCAGCAGCGGGTCGCGGAAGCCCGTGGCCTGATCCTGCGGGCTAAGGGTGACGACTCGGTTGTCGAGTGCAGCCACCAGGCGGTCGTTCACGACCCGGAGCTGAAAGCGTTGGCTGGTGGCGGGATAAACGATTTGCCAGGCATCTTTTTCTCGGCGGAAAATACCTTGCCCAGGCACGCCCGCGTAAAGCTTTTCTTGTAAAACCGCGATGGAAGTAAGGACGGTGGGCGCGGGTACTTTCTGCCAACTACCAAAAAACTGGCGGTTGACATTCGCGCTCAGTGAAGCACGCAGAATGCCCTGCGAACTGAGCGCGTACAGGCTATCGCGGGTAAAGGCGACGCCGAACACGGCGACTTCGGAGCCACCCGGCCCGATGTTGCGGAAGGTTTCGCGTACTTCACGCCGGGCTGGGTCTAGTACTACGATGCCGAAGGTGGTGCTGACGTAGGCTAGTTTATTACGGAACACAGTCTGGTAGCCGCGGCGGTCGACGGGTAGATTGGGGTCGTCGCGCAGAAGCGGCCATTCGCTGATTTTTAGTACATTGGCCTTTTCGTCTAGTTCGACCAGATCGATGTTTCCATTGCGGTAACTCAACAGAAGAAGGCGGCTGTCTGGCGCGTAAGCCATACTGCTGACGCCTGTGTCGTGCAGGCCATTGATTTTGGAATAGATAAAAGTGCTGTCGTCCGCCGGGCGATAGCTGAACAGGCCTTTGTAGGCTGCGCATAAGAAGCGATCCTGCACCTGCACGACCTGCCGGGCTGAACGGTAGTTGAAGTGCGTCTGCCAGCCGCCCAAGGGTACTTCCTGAGCTAAAAGATTTATTTTACAAAAAAAACAGAGGGTAAAAAGCAAAAGCGAACCAGAAAATTTTCCCATAAATCAATATCGAACGGCGGCCTTCGTTACCTACACTGGCGACGAACAACTAGAAACAACGCCGAAAAGAAGCAAAACATGATACAGAAAGCCGCCTTAGGGCTGGGTATTTTGTGGATCGCGCTCACAGCCACGGCCTGGGGCCAAACCGATACCAAAAACAAATCGGCCGGGCGGAG
Organism: Persicitalea sp.; assembly: GCF_041751555.1. NCBI lineage: Bacteria > Pseudomonadati > Bacteroidota > Cytophagia > Cytophagales > Spirosomataceae > Persicitalea > Persicitalea sp. The sequence goes on from NZ_JBGSXF010000469.1 coordinate 1,536, forward strand.
TACCGCAAAAGACCGGATGCAGAACGCCCAGTCGAAGGCGGATTCGCTGCGCGCCAAATTACAAAAATCCACCGGACTCGACGCGCAGATGTCGGACTCGGCACCGACGCTATCGTTGCCGGGCGGCAAGGGAAAGTCAGAGAGTTTATCCAAACTTTTGGGAGAAACTCTCCCCGACCTTGGACTGAAAGCAAAGGAATTCAAGAGCCACCGCTCCGAGCGCCGCCGCCGCGCCAAGAAGGGCCGTCTGGCCAAGGTGCAGTATGAGGGCATTCCGATGCAGAAAGTACTGGTAAAGTATGGCAGCGGCGACCGCGCCCGGATCGAGGAATTTCACGTGCTGAAAGCCCACGAACCCATCAGCCCCTACCCACCTTTCAACCGTTGGTACGATTTGAAAAAGAAGCAATTGAGCTCTTCCGTTATCAAGGACAAGGAAAAGGCACTGCCGCTGCACGGACCGTACAAACGCTACGTGGCGGGCGATTTAATTGAGGAGGGCTTTTATTATAAAGGGACCAAAGACGGCCGTTGGGTTACCTACGATGCCAATTACGATCTGGTCGATAAGTCGCATTGGTACCGGGGTTTTCCGGCGGAGTCGCGGATAACATACTATGATTCCGCTCACACCAAGATCAAAGAGGTACTTCCCGTGCAGTTTGAGGAAGTGGATGGCGATTATATGTCATTTTACGACGAAGGACAGTTAATGGAAAGGGGCAAGTACGACGGCGGCGAGAAGGTAGGCCGTTGGGTGGAACACTACCAGTACCGCCGCGCCCGCAAGAAAGAAATTCAGTATCGCAAGAGCCGCTGGGACGAGGATTTCGAGCCGTTCGTACTGCGCGAGTGGGACGACAAGGGAAAGCTCATCTACGACAGCAGCAAAGACCCTCGCGCCACCGCCGAAGTGGACGACGACGACCCAAAATGACCGTTCTCCGGGAATCTTTTCTAATTTTGGCGTCCATTTCCCCCGCTCGCTGACGTCCCTTCATGTCGTTTCTTCGTTCTTCTCTTCTTTTTTTGCAAAAAAAAACCTGGCTGGCGGCATTGCTGTGCGGGGTACCGATCGTTATTTACGTCGTTGTTTTTTCGCAGATTGCCCTCAATGTCAACTACGTAGCCTTCGACGATATTTTGATTCTGGGCATCATTCCCGGTTTCGAGGACGCTTCCTGGCTCGAACGCTGGCAGCGACTCACGGATCCCTTTCCCGAGCATCGGCTTATTTTCTCCCGCTCGTTGGTTCTGCTTTCCTATTATCTTTTTGGCAAAGTCAATCTCGTGAGTCTGATGGTGATCGGCAACTTATGCTGGGCGGGCTG
>NZ_JBGSXF010000470.1:0-6250 GCF_041751555.1 Persicitalea sp.
GACTTTTTCGAAACCTTCTGGGAATTGGACGACGATGACGCCCGCCGCGCCCTGCAACGTCGCGCCGACCTGCGGATGTCGGCCCTGCTACCTCTGTCTCAAAAAGGTGGCGTGTCGCCGGAGTTGCGGAATTGGGTACAGACGATCCTCGTCGAGGAGCAATTGTCGGCACTCTACGAACACGCGCTGGTCAGAGATACGGAGGTCAACAAAGCGACCGAAGATAGCCTGCGGCGTCTGGCTTCGGGCATCATGACCTTTCAGCGGGTGCAGTGGATAACGCGCTTCGGCGACTACGCCGACCGCCTGCTCGACAAGCGGGCTTACCGAAATCCGACGCGCTCCAAGTCGCTGCGGGTGGAGACGATGGCCGAACTCATCAAGCGGTACGTGAAGCCGCTGTCGGCGGAGGAAACTGCGCGCCTGAACGAGATGATTCAGCAGGGCAGCGCGACCTCGGGTGGTCTGGATTTCATGAACACCCTCTACGCCCGCAACCGCCGCACGATGGATTTGGTGACGATGATCGAGAAGAATAATCGCGCCTACTCCGACGAATTCGGCCAAACCGCCACTGACTTATTGAATGCCCGTTTGCTGGTAGAGCGGTTTTATCAATCGTCACTCTCGGAGCAGGGACTGCTCTATGACTTTATTAAGACCAAAATCGAAGTGCCAACCATCGCGCAGTCACTCAATGAACTTTACCAATTGGAGATCAAGGATAGTCTCTATATCAAATTAATCGAAAAACGAAACGATCTGTCCGACACGCCCACTGAGGTACTTAGCGGAATATGGCTGTCGCAAACGCGGGGCAACGGGAAAGATTGGTTAAAAAAAGTACAAAAGATGTACGACGGCCGGACGCTTTACATCTTAAAATGGAACCTCTTCGACGAACAAAGCAGAAATGAGGTGCTCTACGCCCCGGCCCTTCGCGCACAACTACCCGCGGATGTAGAGTTCCTGTACATTCATCTGCCGGATGCCGAAATGGGTAACAGCCCGGAACTTTGGAAGAAATTCATCGTCCGTCACAAGCTGAAAGGCGTCCACATGTTCATCACCGACAGTCAGGCTGCGCAGCTCATGTTCAAGCTCAACCCGTTGGCCTACTCCACTTTCGCTATTCTGGCGCCCAACGGAAAGTACTATTCTCGCAACGCCCAATCGCCCAGCAACGGGCAGCGGGCGGCTCAGGCCATTTTGGACGCGCGGGGCGGGCGCTAATTACCCAACTCGGTACTATTCCTAGATTATCCTGATCATAAACCCTTTTTATGGATTTCAGGAAGTCTTTCTGACTCTTACCCCTTAACTTTGTGGAATTTTTGGGCCTACCCCCTTACCCTCGTGCGCCTATCTCATGATTCATAACTCATAATTCATAATTTTCTGTCGTGCCGAAAAACCCCAACATCAAGTCCATCCTCATTATTGGTTCCGGTCCTATTGTCATTGGTCAAGCTTGTGAATTTGACTACGCTGGCTCACAGGCCGCCCGCTCCTTACGCGAAGAAGGCATCAAAGTAAGTCTGATCAACTCCAACCCGGCTACGATCATGACTGATCCGATCAACGCTGATCACGTTTATCTACTGCCGTTGGAGAAGAAGTACATTTCGCAGATTCTGAAAGAGCATCAGGACGCCGGCACACCCATCGACGCGGTACTGCCTACCATGGGTGGACAAACGGCCCTCAACCTGGCAATCGACTGCGAGAAGGCAGGAATCTGGAAAAAATATGGTGTTGAACTTATTGGGGTGGACATCCGGGCTATCGAAACCACCGAAGACCGTGAAGCATTTCGTCTAAAAATGATAGAGCTCGGGGCAAACGTATGTACCGGGCGCATTGCCCGCTCCTTCCTGGAAGGCAAGGAAATCGCCCAGGAAATCGGCTTTCCGTTGGTGATTCGGCCTTCCTACACATTGGGCGGCACGGGTGGCGGCTTCGTAGATAAGGCTGAGGACTTCGACCGCGCCCTTACCAACGGCTTGCATGCTTCTCCTACCCACGAAGTACTGGTAGAGCAGAGCGTGATGGGCTGGAAGGAGTACGAGTTGGAACTGCTGCGCGACGGTGCTGGCAACTTCATCATCATCTGTTCCATCGAGAACTTCGACCCGATGGGCGTCCACACGGGCGACAGCATCACTGTGGCCCCGGCCATGACGCTGCCCGACACCACCTACCAGGAAATGCGCGACCTGGCCATCCGCTGCATGGCGGGTATCGGCTCGTTCGCGGGTGGCTGTAACATTCAGTTTTCGGTCAATCCTGAAACCGACGAAATCATTGTCATCGAGATCAACCCGCGCGTGTCGCGCTCGTCGGCGCTGGCTTCCAAGGCCACGGGCTATCCCATCGCCAAAATCGCCGCCAAGATGGCGATCGGGTACAACCTCGACGAACTCATTAACCCGATTACGGGAACAACGTCGGCTTTTTTCGAACCGACCATCGACTATGTGATCGTGAAAGTACCGCGCTGGAATTTTGACAAATTCCACGGCGCTGATCGCTCATTGGGGTTGCAGATGAAATCGGTGGGCGAGGCGATGGGTATTGGGCGGAATTTTCAGGAAGCATTGCAAAAAGCGTGTCAGTCGCTGGAAATTCGCCGAAATGGCCTGGGAGCCGATGGTCGCGAACTCCGCGATCAGGAGAAAATCAAGCATAGTCTGGCGCACCCAAGCTGGGATCGGCTTTTCCATATTTACGATGCTTTCAAGATCGGCCTTTCCTTCAAATCTATCCAAAACCTAACCAAAATCGACCCTTGGTTCCTGCGGCAGATCGAGGAGTTGATCGAGACTGAGCACGAAATCGGGAAATACGATTTGGAAGATTTGCCAAAATCCCTTTTGCTCAAAGCCAAGCAGAAAGGCTACGCCGACCGCCAAATTGCGCACCTGCTGGGTGTGAAGGAGAGTAAAGTCTATAATCGCCGAAAAGAGCTGGGTATCAAGCGGGTTTACAAATGCGTAGATACTTGCGCTGCCGAATTTGCCGCCGCCACGCCCTACTATTATTCGACTTTTAACACTTCTCAGGATAACCCCGACAACGAGTCCATCGTCAGCGATAAGAAGAAAGTCGTGGTACTTGGCAGCGGCCCCAACCGCATCGGGCAGGGCATCGAGTTCGACTACTCCTGCGTCCACGGCGTGTTGGCTGCCAAAGAGGCGGGTTACGAGACGATCATGATCAACTGTAACCCCGAAACAGTTTCGACGGACCCGGACATTTCGGATAAGCTGTACTTTGAGCCCGTCTTCTGGGAGCACGTCTTCGATATCATCGACCACGAAAAGCCCGAGGGCGTCATCGTACAGCTAGGCGGACAAACGGCCCTAAAAATGGCCGAGAAACTCGACAAGTACGGCATCAAGATTATCGGCACCAGCTATCAAGCTCTTGACCTGGCTGAGGATCGCGGTCGTTTCTCGAACCTGCTGCGCGAGTTGGACATACCGTATCCGCCCTTCGGCACGGTGCGTACCTCCGATGCCGCTGTAGAATTGTCCCGCGAGCTGGGCTTCCCGCTGCTGGTGCGCCCGAGTTACGTGCTAGGCGGACAAAGCATGAAGATCGTCATCAACGAGCAAGAACTGGAACAGCACGTGGTCAAAATCCTGCATGATATTCCTGACAACAACATTTTGCTCGACCACTTCCTGGAAGGAGCCATCGAGGCCGAGGCCGACGCCATCAGCGATGGTGAGGACGCCTATATCATCGGAGTCATGGAGCATATCGAACCCGCAGGAATCCACTCCGGCGACTCCCACGCGGCGCTGCCGCCCTTCGACTTGACGGAGGATTCCATCCAGAAAATCGAAGAATACAGCCGCCGCATCGCCCTGGCGATGGGCGTGAAAGGCTTACTGAACGTACAGTTTGCGATAAAAGATGAGATTGTTTACGTGATCGAAGCCAATCCCCGCGCTTCGCGCACGGTGCCGTTCATTTGCAAAGCTTACCAGGAACCGTACGTCAACTACGCTACCAAGCTAATGCTGGGCGACAAGAAAATCTCGGACTTCAACTTCCAGCCCGTCAAAAAGGGTTGGGCGATCAAGATTCCGGTTTTCTCCTTCAACAAATTCCCGAACGTCAATAAAGAACTCGGCCCCGAGATGAAATCTACGGGCGAAGGGATTTACTTCATTGATGACTTGCAGGATGATTTCTTTTTGAAGGTGTACGGAGAAAGAAACATGTACATGAGTCGTTGATCGCAGTCAATTGTCGTCTTCTTTTTTTGCGGGTGATTCTCTGGAATTGCCCGCATTTTTGATTTATCGCCCCATCCAGCCGCCGTCCACGAGCATGATGCTGCCGTGGACATAGGCGGCGGCTTCGGAGCAGAGGTACACGATCGGCCCGGCGAAATCCTCCGGCTCGCCCCAGCGGCCCGCCGGGATGCGGGACAGAATGGAAGCGGCGCGGGTGGGATCGTTGCGGAGGGCTTCGGTATTGTCGGTGCTGATGTAGCCGGGCGCAATGGCGTTGACGTTCACGCCCTTGCTGGCCCACTCGTTGGCAAAGGCCATCGTCAACTGACCGATCGCGCCTTTGCTGGCTGCGTAGCCCGGTACAGTAATGCCTCCCTGAAAAGTGAGCAGCGAGGCAGTAAAAACTACCTTACCACTTCCCCGCGCGATCATCTCCTTACCAATTTCTCGGGTCAGAATAAATTGTGCATTTTGGTTGACCTCCACCACTTTGTCCCACATCTCGTCGGGGTGTTCGGCAGCAGGGGTTCGCAGAATCGTTCCGGCGTTATTAACCAGGATGTCGATAACCGGAAAGTCTTTTTTGACTTCCTCTATAAAATTATAGAGAGCCTTGCGGTCGCTGAAATCACAGGTGTAGGCTTTGAAATTGCGGCCCGTAGCTTCTACCTTCTGCGCTACTTTACTACCTTCTTTTTCGAGCGAAGTACTTACGCCAATGATGTCAGCCCCGGCTTCTGCCAGCGCTACCGCCATCGCTTTGCCAATGCCCCGCTTACAGCCTGTTACCAAGGCCACTTTTCCGTCTAATTTAAATTTATCTAAGATCATATTGGCTGTTGGGCTTCGGCTCCGCTCAGCCTGACAAGGCTGACGGGGTGCTGCCCTTTGTTATTGATGAAAATTTAATTCACACGACACTTTGTGCCTTTGGACCTCTGTGCCTTGCCCCTATCTTAACACTCCATCAACACCTTCATTCCATCAGGGTTCGTGTCGATGCTTGCAAAGACTTCCTGAATATTGGTCAGAGGCTTCACGGCGGTGATGAGTTGTTCGAGAGGTAATTTTTTTGCCGCTACCAGAGCAATAGCCGCTTCGTAATCCTCGGGTTCATAGACCCGCGCGCCAATGAGTTTGAGTTCTTTCCAGAAGAACTTAAATAAGCTTACCGATTTCGGCTGACCGTGAATGGCTACCATCACAATGCGGCCCCGGATGCCGGCCACTTCGGTCATCACATCCACCGCAGCTTGGACGCCCGATACCTCGAAGACCACCTCGGCGAGCCGATTGTCAGTTTTTTTCTTCACAAATTCCACTAAATCGACCTTCGTTGGATTCACGGCGGTGAAGCCTAGTTTCTGCGCCATGCCGATTCGGGTTTCGTTCACTTCCGAGATAATGACGTTCGCGCCCGCTTCTTTGGCAACCATCGCCACCAACATCCCGATGGGGCCACCGCCCAGCACCACCGCCGTTTCGTCCGCCTGTAGTTCTGCCAGGCGCACGTCGTGACAGGCCACAGCGAGGGGCTCAATGAGCGCGGCTAGTTTCAGATCGGTTTCGGCACCTAGTTTGTGCAACACGAAGGCCGGAACGTTCCAGTACTGTTGCATGGCACCGGGTGAGTCAATACCGATGAATTTCAGATCCTCGCAAATGTGGCTGATGCCTTTGTCCGAAGGCTTTTCGCCCCGGTTATCCAGGGGACGAACTACTACTTTCTCCCCCACATCAAAGCCCCCGACACCCTCACCGACCGCGTCCACTACGCCCGACATTTCGTGGCCGATGGTCAGCGGCATCTTGACGCGCTTGTCCATCATGCCGTGGTAGATGTGAACGTCTGTCCCGCAGACACCCACGTAGGCTACTTTGATGCGGACCTCACCTGCCGCGGGCTCTTCAATTTCTTTTTCAAGTACCGAGAAGGTTTTGTCGCCTTCGTATTGGGTTGCTATCATGGACATTTGAATTTTTTGAATTGTCAGTTTATAAAT
>NZ_JBGSXF010000471.1:0-7578 GCF_041751555.1 Persicitalea sp.
ATGAAAAACACCAACAACTACGCCAAATACTCCGGCCTGGCATTTCAGATGCTGGGAACCATCGTGCTGTTCACCTACGGCGGCTACAAGCTGGATGAATGGCAACAGAACAAGATTCCGGTTTGGACGCTGGTGTTGTCGCTGCTCTCCATTGCCGGATCGTTATACCTCTTCATTCGTTCAGTCACGAAAGAGTGAATCGCTCTGGCCGTTTTGATGCGAAAGCCTTACCTTTGCACCCGCAAAAATACGGGCGGATGCGTCCGCAAGCTATGCTTCGCAGTTTGCTACTAACTTTACTTCTTGGAATTGTATTTTTCTTAGTCGAGCGTTCCGGCTATGGTTTCTACGTACATCCCTGGATTAACTATATGCTACTCTTCTTTCTGGCGATTTCTTTTTTAATCCATCGCCTCATGGAGTTCGGTTTCAAGAACAAAAGGGACAAATTCGTAGAATTTTACCTATCGACGGTGGTGGCGCGACTCATATTATGCATTGCTTTCGTAGCTGTTGCTTTATATCTGGGTATCGGAAATGCTCCGATCTTCGTCGCCAACTTTTTTGCACTCTATTTATTTTTTACCGCTTTTGAAATATACGGTTTATATCGTACCTTGCGCCGCGATTCGTGATCTGAGCGTACTTTTAGTTTCTATGTCAACACCCATACGTCGTTTTTTAACCCTTGCCTTCGCAACGGCCTTCCTGATTTCCAACCCTTTGCGGAGTTTTGCCCAAACCGACCACGAGAGTGTGGCCGAAGAAGTCAACGCCGCCGAGCATGATCTCGAACATCGGCTGGCAGAGAATGAGGAAGACTTTGACATCGGCGAAATGATTATGCACCACATTGCCGACTCCCACGAATGGGAATTCGCTCACGGTGTCGTGCTACCGCTTCCCGTAATCCTCTATTCGCCCGACCGCGGTTTAGAAGCGTTCATGTCTTCCAAATTTCACAACAATAATCACGAGTACCAGGGTTACCATTTAATTCACGGTGACTCAGAGAAAATCGTACCCGAAGACGAGAGTCGCACGGTTTACGACCTTTCGATTACAAAGAATGTGGCCTCAATGCTCCTGAGCGCCATCATTCTGGTGTTGATTTTCGGTAGCGTAGCAAGTGCTTACAATAATCGTAAGGGCAAAGCCCCGCGTGGCTTCCAATCGGCGATGGAGGTACTGATTCTTTTCATCCGCGACGAAGTGGTGAAACCCAATATCGGCCCCAACTACCAGAAGTACCTGCCGTATCTTCTAACGCTGTTCTTCTTTATTTTGGTCAATAATCTGCTGGGACTGCTTCCCGGTGCTGCCAACGTGACGGGCAACATTGCCGTTACGATGACGCTGGCCGTGATTACGTTCCTGATCGTCCATTTCAGCTCTAACAAACATTATTGGCTGCACTTAGTGAAGCCTACGGGCGTACCGCTCGCCCTGCTACCCATCATGATTCCGGTTGAGATCGTAGGCGTGTTCATGAAGCCCTTCTCACTGATGATCCGACTTTTCGCCAACATGACGGCAGGACACATTATCCTACTAAGCTTGTTCGGACTGATCTTTATCTTCAAAAGCATTTTCGTTGCGCCCGTCGTGTCGGCCTTTGCGTTATTTATGAACTTTATCGAGATCATGGTAGCCTTCATTCAGGCGTTCATCTTCACGTTGCTATCGGCGATGTACATCGGCAGTGCTATTGAGGATAATCATGAGCCTGACCACGGCATGTAGTAGTTAGTTGACAGTTGAAAATGCCATTTTTGCTATAACATACTGTTAAAGACCTAATCAAGCATTTCTTTTTTCAATTTTTCTATATATAAACAATTCAATTTATGTTACTCCAAATTTTGCTTCAAGTTGCTGAACAGAGTGGTGCAGGTCTAGCTGTCATGGGTGCCGGTATCGGTGCTGGTTTAGCTGCAATCGGCGCTGGTGTGGGCATTGGTCGCATTGGTGGCAGCGCAATGGAAGGCATCGCCCGTCAGCCCGAAGCGGCTGGTCGTATTCAGACCGCGATGCTTATCATCGCCGCTCTGATCGAGGCTGTGGCCCTTTTCGCCGCTGTAATTTGTCTGCTGATCTCCTTCAAGCTGTAGTAGATGTGGTACGGGCCGCCCCGCGACGCTTCGGCATCTTGCCCGTTTTCTACATCGCTAGTCTGATAAAGAACAAGCAAAGTACAACGAACCGCTTACTTCCCCACGCATTAGGCCGCCGGAACAGGTTCAAAAAAACATCCCCGCAGGAGCATTAGGCTCCTGCGGATTTTTGAAAAAAGATTGAAATTCAGTTTTTTAAAATTCTACCATCGGGCGAACACCTAGGTTCTCCCCCACGAGTGTAAAGAAATGGAATTACTTACCCCCGCCATCGGCTTGATTTTCTGGATGCTAGTTGTATTTCTACTCCTAGTATGGATATTGCGTGCCTTCGCTTGGAAACCTATCATCAACGGTCTGAATGACCGTGAAAGGGAAATTCAAGGTGCTCTCGATATGGCCGAGCAAACCAAGGCTGAGATGGCTAAGTTGAAGGCCGACAATGCTAACATGGTCGCCGAAGCGAATGCCGCCCGCGATAAGATTATCCGCGAAGCGAAGGAAGCTTCTGATCGCATGGTGTTGGAAGCCAAAGACAAAGCTATTGCCGAAGGCCAGAAAATGATCGACAACGCCCGCGAAACTATCCAGAACGAGCAACACGCCGCCATCGCCAAAATGAAGGAAGAAGTGGCTACCCTCTCGCTCCAAATTGCCGAAAAGGTACTTCACCGTGAACTAAAAGATAAATCCGCACAGGAAAAACTAATCGCTGATTTGGCCTCAAGTGCCCGTCTCAATTAAGTAAATCAATTTGGTTTGCATTCTGAACGTACTCTCAACTCTCCACCAAATAAATGTCTGTAGGAACCGTAGCCTCCCGATACGCCAAGTCGCTCATCGAATTGGCCGAGGAAAAAAAAGTGGTAGAAACCGTGTATCAGGACATGCTTCTGTTCCGCGATACTGCTAAGGCTAACCGCGGCCTGATGCTGGCGCTGAAAAGCCCGGTCGTGCGCCACGAAAAGAAATTGGGAATTCTGAAAGCGATTTTCAAAGAAAGGGTAAGCCCTGTTTCCTATACTATCTTCGAAATCATCACCCGCAAAAATCGGGAAGCCATCCTGGACGAAGTGGCGAATGAGTTTATTGTGCAGTACAACACCTACAAAGGCATTCAGAAAGCCACAATCACGACTACGATTCCTCTCAACGCCGAGCTGAGCAAACAATTCAATAAGATTGTAGCCGACGCGACGGGCAAATCAGTGGAATTGGAAGAGAAAGTGGACGAAAAACTCATTGGTGGTTACGTACTGCGTGTGGGAGACCGCCAAATCGACGCTTCGTTGAAAAGCCGTCTAAACGAATTGAAGCTGGAATTGCTAGATTAAAGATTTTACTTTTTATCTGAATAGTTTGAAAGACTTCGCTGCTTTGCGGTGAAGTCTTTTTTTGTTGGTAGTTTGCTGAGCGATCGCTATTTTTCAAAGCTTGAAGTGTCAGCAATGAATATTTTAGAAGAAACGCGTAAGGTCGATATTGTACAAGTCGTGCAGGGTTTGGGATTGAAAATCCACGAGCATCGGAAAATACTTTGTCCTTTCCACGAAGAGAAAACGCCCTCCCTTTATCTCTATCCCAACACCAATACCTACTATTGTTTCGGCTGTGGCAAGCACGGCGATGTGATCCATTTCTACGCGGGTTTCTGCCAATTGGAATACAAAAAAGCCATGCATGAACTGGCTTTCCACTACGTACCGGGCTACATCAGGCGAGCGGCCCCGCCGCTGCGAGAATTGGCCCCAAGACCCGAAATTCCCGCCGATAATCTGCCGGATACCAAGGAATACGAATACCACGAAGTACACACGGAGATTTACGAAACCTTCAAGGAATACTGCGAATCGCAGGGCGAAACGGAGATTTCGCAGCAGGGAAATGCGTACCTGAAAGAACGCGGCTTTACTGTCTACACGCTGCGGAACTTCGGAATCTTTGTGGTGAAGGACTACCACAACGTCAACCACTACATGCGGACACGATTTGCGGCGGCGGATCTGCGCGAGTGCGGGCTGTACAACGAAAAGGATAATCTGGTTTTCTACAAACACCCAATCGTTATTCCCTATCATCAAAAGGAGCGAATCGTATTTCTGCAAGGTCGGATTATTGGCACCCCTATGGACCGCACACCCCGCTATCAATTTTTGAGCGGTATACCAATTCCACTGTTTAATAGCGACCTCTTGCCCAAAATAAAGACAGGAAAGGTTGTGTACTTAACCGAAGGCGCCTTCGACTGCATCACGCTGGTGCAGCAGGGGATGCCCGCCGTGAGCCTGGGTAGCGTGACGATGTTTAAGAAAGAATGGGCCAAACTTTTCCGGCGGTTCGAAGTGTGCTTCTGGTTCGACAACGACGATGCCGGCCAAGCCGCCAAGCAATCCTACCACGAAATTTTCCACCGAGCGGGCCTTAGTACCCACGATCGGGAGGTAAAGGAAGGATTTAAGGATGTGAACGAGTATTTTACAAAACGAGACAGAGGTAGTTTGTGAGTTTATCAGAAAACTAGTTTTGTCTCACACCTATTCATAAACTCAATACTCCCATTTCGCCGAACCGTCCAGCGGTTGCCAATCATATTTAGGTTCGTAGTAATTCCAGATTAAGCGGGAGATGGTGCGCAGGAGTACTCGGCCTTCGTTGTCGGGCTGCCAGCGGTCATCGGTTTGATTTTTGGTAGTGATGCAGAAGACGTACTCGCCATGTGGCGCGTGGACCAGTACCACCTCTGACTTGGCCCGATTAACCGCACCATTCTTGGCAATGACCTGAATAGTAGGCGGGATCTGGGACAAAGCATCCGCGTCCCAGAATTGCCGCCCCAGCAGGCGATACATTCGCTCGCTCACGTCGGGACTGATGACCCTTCCGGCGCGGATCATAGCGACGAGTTCAGCCATTTCACGCGGAGTAGTTTGCCCCCAGCCGTAGGTTTTCTGCGCTTCCTGCCGGTCAGGCGTCCGCGAGTTAACACGAGTGTTTTCAAAACCGTGTCCAGCCATCCACGCATTAATTTCCTTTCCACCGCCCGCCAGAGCTTGCATCCACAGGCTTCCGGTGTTGTCCGAGAGCGCTTCCATGAGCATCAGCACGTAAGGCAGCGGAATCTGCGCGCTGTCGCGCAGGGAACCGACTACGCCGTCGTCATAGTGAAGTGAATCGTGGTAGGTCAGAACTTGATCGTATTGGAGTCTGCCTCTGTGTAGCTTATCGAAAACGCCACAGAGGATTGGTACTTTCACCATACTGGCAGTAGGAAAAACTGTGTCCGCCTTGATTTCGACGGTGCGGTTCGTGCGCAGGTTTCGGACGTAAACACCCACGTCACCCTGAAAGCCTTCCAACGCGGCAGCAATTTTTTGGGTCAAAACCTTATCGGTGCGGGTGCCTTCAATTTTTATTGGCTGGGCGGAAAGAACACCCATGTTCAGCAAAGTCAATAACAGCAGAAATGGGCGTCTTTTCATAAGAATTCAATAGTCTTTTTGGCAAAGTTTATCACAGCCGAACATACATCCAAACCATAAAAAAAGCGCGGACTACCATCATATCCGATAGCTACCCGCGCTTTTCAACTAATCTCAATACTTATCTTTCACCCATTCTGGTTTTACTAACAATCACTGGCACACAAATATTGACCGGGCAGCAATCGACAACCGCCGAATCTGAAACCGTGCATGTTTTCCCGTCTTTAGTTGCCGAATAGACAACTTTGTATTCACCTACTACCGACACCGTAGGATTCTGAGAATCGCTGGTAAAGCCACCGGGGCCAGTCCAATTGTACGAAGAAATCACGCCCTCGGCCGGAGTGCCTATCGCAGATAATTGCCCTGATGTGATTGGACAAGAGAACGAGCCTCCCATCGCCATAACTTTCGGCTTTATGACATTGACCTGGTACTTCACGAAACCTTTGCAATTCGGAGAAGCGTATTTAAAACAGGCGTAAACGTAATATGTCTTGATACCACCGTCCACAGCCGGAAAATTATCGGAAGACGCCGAGGCGAAGCCACCCGAGGGCTTAGCGGCAACAAGATGGGTTTTACCATTTCCGGTGGCGGTGTAGGGGTCGCTCACTTCGGAGTCGAAGCGCACCCAGCCTATTTCCACCGGAGGTGGTGGGTCTGTTTCCACCAAGAATGTGACATTTTCTCCCTCGCAAATAGATTTTGGATCAGCGGGATCAGGGTTCGTGATCGTCAGGCAGCACTCCGTCTCGTCTGCTGCAATAGTAATGCTACTCGATGCTGTGCAGTGATTGGAATTGTACTTTACTACCACTTTATAAGTCCCGGCTACAGAAGTAGAGAATGAAGCCGCATTCCCGGGATCAGTCGCGCCATTTGGGATGAACCAATCGTAATTGGCACCTTCATCGGGTGTGACCGATGCTACAATCATTACCGATGTTTTGGAGCAGTTGATATCTCCATCCTTGATTATCGAAATAGAAGGTGGCTGGTCACAGTCCGTCGATTTACACGCCACTTTAACATGAGCGGTCAAGAGTGGCAACGTGCCGCTAGACGTATAGGTGACGCCTTCGTAAACTACCTTGACGTCAATTTCGCTGCCACTGGGTAGTGAGTTGGCACTATACTTGCCCTTATCGTCCGTGATGGCGGTCTTGATTAGGTCATCGGTATTTTTTCTGAATACTTTAACCTCCAAATCCGCTACAAGCAATCCCTCGCCATCGTCGTAGCTACCGTTGTGGTTATTATCGCAATACACAAAGCCACCTACCTCCGTAGCCGAAGCCTGATGATATACAAGTACTACTAATCCCAGTACAAGGGAAACTATCCTAAATAGGGGAATTAAGCGGGGGTTTGATTTCTCAATTTTGCTCATTTTACCAGTCGATTTGGCATTTTTGGCCCTGTAAATCAAGGGGAGAATGTTTTCCATTCTTAGTGCGTAGTAACGGTGAATAGTTATTATTGCCGGATAGATTTACAACTACCAAGATATTTTTTGAAATGAACACAATGTAAAAAAAATACTGTTACGAATGAACAAATATGACTTTTAACGATTCTTTTGGCGCTCAGTCTAGCCAAGCTTTGTGCCAAAAATAAAGCCCAAATACAACCGAGAATTTACTCTCAGACGAATGTCAGGCTTGAAATGCGCCACAGAAGTACATTGCTTGATCGGATGAAAACATATAGTTGAAGTTATTCAGTCTTCATCCAAAAGATCAGGTCTCTTTTTGCGGGTACTTGCCAGCGACTCCTGCATTCGCCATTGTTCTATCTTTGCTTCGTGTCCCGACAAAAGCACATCTGGTACATTAATTCCTTCAAATTCAGCGGGTCGGGTATAGACGGGCGGGGCCAGTAGGTCGTCCTGAAAAGAGTCTGTAAGGGCAGAGGTCTCGTCATTCAATACCCCAGGAATGAGCCGAATAATGGCGTCGGCCAGCACCGCCGCTGCCAAT
>NZ_JBGSXF010000472.1:0-3346 GCF_041751555.1 Persicitalea sp.
ACCAGTGGAGCATGATTGTCAAGTACCTGAAACTGGCCTTCGGTGCCGGGGAAAGTCACAGCATTCGCTTCGCCAGCAAACACCTTCTTATCGGGGGTTATTATTTCTAAATTCATAATGTGGGGTTTATTTCGCAGCCTCGGCCATCATCTTCTCACCTTTGGTGGTGGCATCTGCAATGGTACCTACCAGGTTGAATGCCATTTCGGGCAGGTGGTCGAACTCGCCGTCCATGATTTGGTTGAAGCCTTTGATGGTATCATTGATATCCACTAGTACACCTTTGAGGCCAGTAAATTGCTCGGCCACGAAGAAGGGCTGCGAGAGGAAACGCTCCACGCGACGGGCGCGCGATACAATCAGTTTGTCCTCATCAGAAAGTTCCTCCATACCCAGAATCGCAATGATATCCTGTAATTCCTTATAGCGCTGCAATACGTTTTTTACCCGTTGGGCGCAGTCGTAATGCGCATCGCCGAGGGTTTCGGCGTTCAGGATGCGGGAGTTGGAGTCGAGCGGATCCACGGCAGGGTAAATTCCTTTCTCGGCTACCTTACGGCTTAGTACTGTGGTAGCGTCCAAGTGAGCGAAAGTCGTAGCGGGGGCCGGGTCAGTCAGGTCATCGGCAGGGACATATACGGCCTGCACAGAGGTGATTGAACCACGCTTGGTTGAGGTAATGCGCTCCTGCATCGCGCCCATTTCGGTAGCCAGCGTGGGCTGGTAACCTACCGCTGAGGGCATCCGCCCCAAAAGAGCCGATACTTCGGAACCTGCTTGCGTAAAGCGGAAAATGTTATCGATAAAGAAAAGAATGTCGCGGCCTTGCCCTTCGCCATCCCCATCGCGGAAGTACTCAGCTACCGTCAGTCCTGAAAGGGCTACGCGGGCGCGGGCTCCGGGAGGCTCGTTCATCTGACCGAACACGAAGGTGGCCTGCGAATCTTTCAACTCTTCGTAATCGACCGTGCTGAGGTCCCAGCCGCCTTCTTCCATGCTGTGCTTAAACTTGTCGCCGTACTTGATAATGCCGGCTTCAATCATTTCACGCATCAGGTCGTTGCCCTCGCGAGTACGCTCGCCCACGCCTGCAAACACCGAAAGTCCGGCGTAGGCTTTGGCGATATTATTAATGAGTTCCTGGATCAAAACCGTCTTTCCCACCCCGGCCCCACCAAAAAGACCGATCTTGCCGCCTTTTACGTAAGGTGCCAGCAGGTCGATTACCTTAATTCCGGTAAAAAGTACCTCGGTGGAAGTAGCCAGGTCCTCAAACTTGGGAGGCTGACGGTGGATGGACATGCCGTTAGTCTTACTAATATCCTTCAAACCGTCGATGGCATCGCCGACTACGTTGAACAGGCGACCTTTGATATCTTCGCCGATGGGCATTTTGATCGGCTCACCGAACGACTTTACTTCCATGCCTCGTTGCATACCTTCGGTGCCGTCCATGGCAATGGTGCGGACACGGTCTTCGCCGAGGTGCTGCTGGCATTCCAGAATGACTTTCTGGCCATTGGGTTTCACGACTTCCATCGCGTCCAGAATGGAGGGGATGAACTCGCTGTTTTCAAATGATACATCAACTACGGGACCAATTACCTGCGTAACTTTGCCTATGTTTACCATCTTAATTTTGAATGAGTGACCGCGGGGCGCCCCGAGGCGATCGCCGGTCCGATGAATGAATTGTGAATGTTGCTCAGGGGTCAATTTTCAGAGCGCAAAATTAGCCTTTAGTTCAGTCAGTACCAAGAGGTCAGTGACTCATTTGTTGGATATTTTTTAGAAAAAAGCCCGTTTTCCGTGAAAAGTGTATAGAATTTTTCGGGAAAGTCGTTTTGCACTTTATGAAACAACTCCTTTTTTGGCGCACCTGGCCAACCGCCGAAGCTCGCACGGCCCGCTGGGTATTGGGAATACTGGCCCTAACGCTCCTGGCATTTCTTGCCAACATCCTCAATCCCCTCGAAAACGTCGTGCATTGGGACGTGTTGAGCGAACTCTCCGAAATCCCGACTGTCGTGGACATTCTGCCATTGGATGGCTGGCAGTTCGGCGTTACGGTTCCTTCTTACCTGACGATGGAGCAGTTTGGGGCCGCGCCGATGGAATTGCCGGTTTATATGATTCGGGCATTGGGAGTATTCGGACTTATTGGCCTTTGCGTGGTGCTAGCCGCCACCACTGCCCTGCCACGTTTTTGGTACCTGGGCTGCATGGTACTTTTTATCCTGCTACTAGCCGCCTGTCGACTGGAAACACTCGGCTTATTCGGCGAGGGATCGCGGGTACTTTTTGTAGTAGCTGTCATCGCTTACGGTGGGTTAAGCTATTACCTCCACGCCTTTCAACCCGACTGGGGCATTCGCATCAGGGTATTTTCTTTTATCGGTTTGACGGTTCTCATGGTTCTGCTGGTGGGCTTCGCTTCACCCGTCGCTCAGCCGCTACTAACCTTTGCGGCTTTCAGCTACCCGCTATGGTTGCCGCTCTCTGTGATATTCATTCTGATGACTGCCACCGAAATCATAGCTGGGCTGGTGTGGCTAAGTACCAGCGGACGAAGAGGTAAATCTTCACTCACCAATTTTCTCGTTATCAGCAGTTTTTACATGCTGACGCTTCTCTTGCTATTCCTAAAAAACACGCAGCGCATTGAGTGGAACACTTTCGTGCTGAGTCCGGCAGTGCTGGCGTTAGCAGCGGGCTTGCTGGGCATTTGGGGCTTCCGCAAACGCACCGAAGCCGCTACGACCAACATGCTGAACTACCGCGCTGTGGGATTCTGGCTGTACGTCGGCTTGTTCATTGTTGCCCTAGCCTTCGGAGGCTACACAGCGGCTACCGCCAACGACCCGACGCTGGAAGTACTGGAGGATATGATCGTGGAAGGCCAATTAGCTATGAGCGCAGTGTTCTACTTCTATATTCTGGCTAATTTCCTGCCGCTTTTCCAACAAGGGCTGGCGGTACATAAGGTTTTGTACAAACCCTTGAAATTTGGCTTGACCAAAACCCGGCTATTAGGCTTTGGGGGCGTGGTGTTATTCATCGCTACGCAGGAAATGCTGCCCTTTTACCAAACCGTCGCGGGCTACTTCAACGGCCTGGGTGATCTTTATACAAAAACCAAAGAATACACCCTTGCCGAGCAATACTACAAGATGGCCTTGCAGCAGGAATTCCAGAATCATAAGTCCAACTACGGACTGGCGTCGCTGGCCCTGCGGCAGGATGACCGCACGGCGGCGGCCTACTACTTCAATCAGGCGACTCTGAAAAATCCCTCGCCGCAGGCTTACGTTGGCCTCGGCGGGGTACTTTCGCAGGAAAGCTTGTT
>NZ_JBGSXF010000473.1:0-6686 GCF_041751555.1 Persicitalea sp.
CCCTTATCCTCACATTATCACGGAGACGGTTGTCGTTGTCATCGACCGTAATGCTGATGCGCTTTTGGCTCATGCCATCTACCGACAGCGAGTCCAGGGCTTTATCAATAAATTCCTTTTGCGCCCTTTCCGACATCGCATCGACCCGGTAGCTGCGCTCCACTACCTGCGTCTTGCCATCGGACTTGCCGATTACCTCTATCCTGATGTATGTTTTATTGGCTTTGTCGTCTTCCTTTGATTGGGCTAGCGTAGTAGTACTGAAGGCAGCCGTCAGGGCGAGGGAAAATAGCGCGGTTCGCAAGAATGTCTGTTTCATAAGAGTAGATTTTTCGTTTTTGGAGTAAAATAATGGTTGAAGATAGCTTGTTAAAAGATGTTAAACGGTAGAATTGCTGATCACTCAGTGCTTAAATTTGTTATTAATCGCTTTGTAAGGCAGGCCAGTATGCGCGCCCAGCTACATTGGTAACGTTACAAACAAAGTCGCGCTGACAAAAAAAACGTTGCATCGGATTTTTAAAAAAATAAATGACTAGAAGAAAAATACAAGGCATCGTAGGACTGATGTGCCTGGCCCTGATCGGACTGATCGGCTTTCAATGGTATTTCATTAGTGAGGCCATTGTGGTGCGCAATGAGCAGTTTAACCACAAAGTGGCCGAATCGGTACAGCAAGTCGTGCATCGGCTGGAAAAGCAGGAGATGCTGTATCTGCTGCAACAGCGCATCGACAACGAGCAGCAAAATGCCAAACTGGAAGAAATGACCCGCGTAAGCGAGGCATCGCGATCGAAGTCCGCCAATAAGCAACCTGAGCGGGTGGCCGTCGCCCAACCGCCAGCGCGACAAGTACCCTCCCGGATGCCATCGGGCAGTCCTTCCGGAATGGAAATTTCTATTGGCCCTTCGGGCGAAATCAGCTACCAGTACTTTTCGGAAGTTGCTCCTTCGGACGCATTGAGTCCCAATTTCAGGATCATGGCCGACCGGCAGCAGCAGATCATGGAAGAATTTTTCCAGGCGCAGCGCATGGGTGCCGCTGGCCTGGATGAGTTTATCCGCCGCCGCCTGGCCGAGGAACAAACCCTGGGCCACGCGTTACAATCTGTGCATCGAGGGCAGTCTATTTCGCCTAAGGTTGAAAAACCCACTGATACAGGAAAAAACCGAAGACCCTACGATGCACTCCCGGCAAAATCTCAAAGCCGCCCGTCGGACCGCAGACCGTCTGGCCGCACTCAGCTTCTTCGCGAAGTTATGCAGGATTTGGTTTATACCCAGCGACCCATCGAGGAACGCGTCAATCGCTTTTTGCTCGATTCTTTACTAAAAAAGGAACTGGCCCAGAACGGCATCACATTACCCTACGAATTCGCGGTGCGGGCGCAGGCGGGGAGGAATTTGTTGTTCTCCACGGCCGAGCTTAAATCGGGTACCTGGGAGCAAAGCGCTTACAAGGCTTCGCTATTCCCCAGCGAAATGCTGAGCGGAAACAACCTGCTTTACGTAATTTTTCCTGAACAACAGCAATACATCCTCCGCAAAATGAGCGCGATGTTCGCTAGTTCGGGCATCCTTCTGCTGGTGATTCTGGCGTGCTTTTACGTGGCCGTCAGCACGATTTTGAAGCAGAAAAAGCTCTCCGACATTAAGAATGATTTCATCAATAATATGACTCACGAGTTCAAAACGCCTATCTCAACCATTGCCCTGGCGACCGACATGGCCCGTGAGAACGCTCAGTCCGGCCCCATAGCTGAACTTCCCGCCCGCATCGACCGCTACCTGGGCATTATCCGCGAGGAGAATAAGCGGCTGGGCACTCACGTCGAGAAAGTGCTGCAAATGGCCCTGCTGGATAAAGGCGAAGTAAAAATAAAGCAGGTTGAGGTAAATATGCACGATGTGATCGCCAAGGTACTTAACAGTCTGAGCGTCCAGATTGAACAGCGTGACGGCGAGGTAGAGTTGGACTTTGAGGCTACCGAAGAACTCGTCGGAGGTGATGAACTACACCTTTCCAATGTACTTTACAATCTGGTGGACAACGCGATCAAGTACTCACCCGACGAACTACACCTCACCGTCAGCACCGCCAACGAGGCCGACGGCATCCGCATCGCCGTAGCCGACCACGGCCTGGGACTTTCTCGCGAGCAATCGCAGCGAATTTTCGACAAATTCTACCGTGTTCCGACGGGCAACCTGCACAACGTCAAAGGATTTGGCCTGGGATTGAGTTACGTGAAAAAGATGATTCAAGCCCACGGCGGTACTATAAACGTCACTAGCCAGGCGGGACAAGGTAGTGTGTTTAGTGTGTGGCTACCTACTATCAATGTCAGAATTAGTGAGTTAGTGAATTAGTGAGTATTGCTTTCGCATAACCCCTCTATTAATCTCTCATTCACTCAATCTCTCATTCAAAATTATAAACCCCAACGTTACTCATGCCCAATTTACTACTCGTAGAAGACGACCCGAACCTGGGGGGATTGCTGCAGGAGTACCTGACCGATAAGGGGTACCCGACGGACCTGGCGACCGACGGGCAACAAGGTTGGCAAATGTTCGTCGATGGAGCGCACGACCTTTGCATTTTTGATGTGATGATGCCGCGCAAGGATGGCTTTTCGCTGGCGAAGGAAGTACGGATGAGTGGTCGTAATGTCCCTATCGTGTTCCTGACCGCCAAATCTATGAAGGAAGACACCATTCAGGGTTTCCGACTCGGTGCCGATGACTACATCACCAAGCCTTTCGATCGTGATGAACTGCTGCTGCGAATCGAGGCGATTCTGCGCCGCTACCATCGGCAGACGATGCAAGAAGCGGAACAGAGCGTGTTCAAGGTGGGTAGTTACTCTTTCGATTACGAACACCAGCAACTGAGCCGTGACGGCGAGACCTCCCGCCTGACCAGCAAGGAATCGGAGTTATTGAAATTATTTTGCCAAAACCTCAATCAACCCGTCAGCCGAAGTTACGCCCTGAAAATGATTTGGGGCGATGATACCTACTTCAACGCCCGTAGCATGGATGTGTACGTCACCAAACTACGCAAACACCTCCGCGGCGACCCGTCGATTCAGATTATGAATCTGCACGGGGAAGGGTTTAAGTTAATGGGATAGCATTGCCCTCTTTGGGTTAAGGGTCAAATGGCCAATGGTTAAACGGCGTTCTACGCCATCCTTTCAATTATGAATTTTAATCTGCATTATGAGTCGAAAGACGCTTCGGATTGCCTCGTACGCTAAACATTTAACCTTATAACCCTTAACCGTTTGACCCCATCAACCACGCCTCGTTCATTTGACCAAACTTCCCAAAATCTCCCGCATTGCGGCTGACGGGATAATATGGTTAAAATTCGACCAATAGACCTCATCATACTTGGGTAATTTTTGGGAGGGAAATTGTGAGGTGTCGAGTGGCACTTCTGAGGGCGGGACAGCCTTGCCGTTGCTTTTTAGGATGTCATTGGCCACAAAATGTAGTTTAATGGTTCCCGTCAGCGTGTCGCGTTTGTCCATGAAGTCGGTCTGGATCAGGAGTTGCGAATCCTGCAGGTACCATTTGCCATCGTAGGGCAGATAGTTGGTGAAGCTACTCACGCGCTTGGCCTCGCGGCTTTTTTTGCCCAGCATTTTGCCCATCGCGCTCTTCATCGAACCCTTGAAAACCTCGTCCATGCCCTCGGGCGTGAAGTCGTAAGCAATACGGACGATGGCTGAGTCGGATTTATTTATGCAGATAAGGCCGTTGCGCGCGCCCTTCACCTGCGGACCGACGGGCCGGAAGTGGATTTGATAGACATCCTTATTATTGTAAAAAGCAATGCTGTCGTCCAATTGGAAGCGGTAGTCGGCGAGGTTGCTGCCCGACAGGTACTCCGGTAGCCCCGTGTCGAGGCTGCGCGTGACGATGGCCGGGCCGCTGGGAAACTCGTAGTCGTCCATCACCTTGTCGCGGCTGGTACTTTCGAAGCGGCGGCCCCGCAGCATTTTGTACTTTTCGGGAAACTCGGTTTTCGGGCGCGGGTCTTTCTCCACTTTCAGCACCGCCTCGCGGATGTCCACATAAGCGTCGTTCTGTTGCAAAGTTTCCTGATAAAAGCCCGTCATCATGATCGGCGTATCGGTGTAGTTTTTGGTCACCTTGTTCAAAGCCGCCATTACCCAGCCACGGGCATCGAAACTTTTGACATAGCCGCTATCCACCACTACGGGCTGCGCCGTTTCCAGTTCCAGCATCACACTCTTGTCGCCCGGCACGAATTCACCCCCCTTCCGCGCCAGATTCTTATAGCCCAGGTGCGCCACGGTCACGTCTTCGTCGGCGGCGATCTTGGGAAAGCGGTAATAGAATTCGCCCTGCTCGTTGGCGATGGTACCTAAGCCCTTCGACATAACACCGATGTGCGCGTAGGGAATCGGTTGCCGGGTAGTTTTGTCGATAATCTTGCCGCTAATGATGATATATCCCTGAGCAAAAGTGCTTGTACAGCAAATGATTGAGAAAAACAGAAAGGCAATCAGCCGGAGAGAGTCTAGCATTATTATAAGGTAGATGGGTTTGATTACAAAAGTGCAGAAGACGTAGTTGAATCCAATATTTGTGCCATCTTTTTATCACCAACTACCCACTCAATTTTTCAATTCCTCGATCCGCAGTACGAGGTTGGGGTCTGGGCAGTTTTCCAGGTAGGTCTGCCGATCGGCAAGGGAAGCTACCCCAGGGTAGTCGCCGTGGTAGCCGCTTAGTTCGGTGATCAACTGGAAGTGAAGGTGCGGGGGCCAATTGCCATTTTCCGGGAAATCGCCAATGGCGGTAAACGCCTCGCCCGGCGCTATCTCCTTCCCTACGAATATATTCTCCAACGAAGCCAGGGTAAGATGGCCGTACAAGCTATGGAATTCGAAGCCTTCCAGTTCGTGGCGCAGAATGACCGTCGGCCCGTAGTCGCCGAAGTTGTCGTTGAAGGCCACACTCTGCACCACACCCAGCAACGGAGCGCAGATGGGTGTTTGGGCGTCGGCCCAAACATCCACGCCCAAATGAATGCAGCGTCCCTCCGCCGCGTAGTCGCCGAAGTGCGCCGAGCGGCGATAAATCACGCGGTGTTCGTCGTAGCCGCCCACGCCGATGTACTGGCCGTTATCCAGCATTTTGCCAAAAACGTAGTCTGAAAAGGCTGCCGTGTCGGTCAAGTCCAGGGTGGGCAGATCGGTATTTTGGGCCGTAAAGTCTAGCTTACGAAAGGGTTTATCCGCAAGAATAATTGGAGAAAATGAGGGAGAGGATCGTAGAGCCGTAATCAGCGACATAAATATTATTTGACGTAAAAGAGAAAATACAAAATAAGGCAAAAGCCGCCCTAACCTTCAAAGAATTCTAAGAAAATCATTTTGCGGCCAAGAGAATTGTGTAAAAAGTTCCTTCCTCTTGAAATTTAGGCGGAATAGCTATCTTGCGCAAATAAATGAAGGCCAGGAGGCTGGCATCACTCTCAACTTTCAACTTTCAACCCTCCACTAAATGACCGACACTACCTCCGCCAGGCACCCGCGCGGCCTCTATGTACTGTTCTTCACCGAAATGTGGGAGCGATTCAGCTACTACGGTATGCGGGCCATCCTGCTTCTGTATCTCATTAAATCAGCGGCTGACGGGGCCCTCGGACTACCGGAAGACACGGGCGGAGCCATCTACGGTCTTTACACCTCCTCGGTGTATCTGCTCACGCTGCCGGGCGGCTGGATCGCCGACAATATGCTGGGCCAGAAAAAGGCCATTCTATGGGGTGGTATCGTCATCATGATCGGTCATATTTTGCTGGCCGTACCGGGGAGCAACGCCATTTTCTTCGCCGGACTTTGTACGGTCGCCATCGGTACCGGCCTGCTCAAACCTAACATCAGCTCCATTGTCGGCAACCTCTATCCCGAGGGCGGCGCGCGGCGCGACGCGGGGTTTTCTATTTTCTACATCGGTATCAACCTGGGTTCGTTTTTGGGAATGACCATTGTGGGGTACCTGGGCGAGAAGGTCGGCTGGCACTACGGCTTCGGGGCTGCCGCCGTTGCCATGTTTCTGGGTGTGGTGGCCTTCCGACTCAACAGCAAGCACTTGGCCGGACTGGGCGAACCGCCCGAAGTGAAGGGTAGTCCAACGTTTCTTTACGTGGTAGCGGGGGCATTGGTACTCATGGCGACACTAGTACTGACGGGCATTCTCGACGCGGTAGAACTGGCTAATGTGATGAAGTACGTCATTGTAGGTATCACCGTGCTGTACTTTGCCTACATCGGACTATTGGACAAAACGCTGAGCATAGTCGAGAAAAAGCGCGTGGGCGTACTCTTTATTTTCTTTATAGGGGCAGCACTGTTTTGGTCGGGCTTCGAGCAGGCGGGCTCCTCGCTGACGATCTTCGCCGACCGCCACACCGACCGCTTCCTGGGCGGCTGGGAAATGCCCGCCTCCTGGTTCCAAACGGCCAACGCCTTCTTTATCCTCGTGTTCTCGGCGCCCATCGGAGCTTTGTGGATCTACCTGAAACGAAAAAAAATCAACCCCTACGTTCCCGTCAAATTCGGGCTGGGGTTGATTCAATTAGGCTTCGGCTTCCTGATCATGTACTGGGCCGCACAGTACGCCGTCGAGGGTATCCAGGTTGG
>NZ_JBGSXF010000474.1:0-10109 GCF_041751555.1 Persicitalea sp.
GAGGTGAAAATTGGGGCTTTGCCGGGTGAATTCTTTGCCGAAACAGGCTTGAAGCTGAAAGCCGAGATTCCCGGCCCTTATTTTTCCATAAACTTAGCCAACTCCTACGGCGGCTACATTCCGCCCGCCCACGAAATGGACCGAGGTGGCTACGAAACCTGGCGCGCCCGCAGCAGTTGCATGGAGCGCGGGGCCGAAGCCAAAATTCGACAGAAAGTCATTGATTTGGCCCAAAAACTAGATTCTTAAAATGCTCAAACTCTCCCAACTATACGTTTATCCGGTGAAATCGCTGGCCGGATTTTCGGTTGATAGCAGCGCCGTCACAGATCGGGGCCTGGCCTACGACCGCCGATGGATGCTGGTGGATGCAAAGAATAAATTCCTGACTATGCGCGAGTTTCCGGAAATGGCCTTGCTGCACACAGCTCTGACCGAAAATTCACTGGTTGTCAAGAACTCCAGAGACCCTTCCCATCAGATCGAAATACCATTTGAAGTCCCTATCGAATCAGAACTGGAAGACGTCACTATCTGGAACGCCACGGTAGCCGCCAAGAATGTTGGGCAAGAAGCCGCTGATTGGTTCAGTGCGCAATTGGGTAGGCCGTGCAAACTGGTTTTCATGCCTGAAAGTAGTCTTCGTCCTGTGGACACGACTTCGGGTTACCATCCTCCCGGAAAGTTTACCTCTTTTTCCGATGCCTACCCTTTTTTGCTGCTGGGCGAGGCTTCGATGCAGGATTTGGAGTCACGTTTTGGGCAAGAACTCTCTGTCCTCAGGTTCCGGCCCAACCTCATTTTTTCGGGTGGTACCCCGTATCAGGAAGATGAGATGGAAGACTTTACCATCAACGGCATTTCCTTCACGGGTATGGAAAATTGTGCCCGCTGCAATGTCCCGAATGTCGATCCCAAAACTGGAAAAATGAGCGCCGACCGTCAGCCTTTAAAAACCTTGGCAAAGTACCGGACGGTCGAGCGGAAAATTATTTTTGGCCGCGATCTCGTGCATTCCGGTACGGGGGTAGTGAGCGTAGGCGATGAGCTAATTATCAAATGACAAATTCAGGCAAGAAATCATACGTCGGCGCGCTGGTTATCATTTGCGTCCTGTTCTTCTTTTTTGGCTTCATGACCTGGGTCAACGGAGTACTTATTCCTTATTTCCAGATTTGCCTGGAATTGAGCAATTTTCAGGCATCGCTTGTTTTGTTTGCGGCGTACAGCGCCTATTTTGTCATGGCACTGCCCAGCGCCTGGGTTCTGCAAAGAACAGGCTACAAGAAGGGTATGGTGCTGGGTCTCGTCGTGATGGCATTGGGTACAATCACTTTCGTACCAGCTGCCTACACCCGTACCTACTGGATCTTCCTTTTTGGCATTTACTTGACCGGAACGGGCCTTACGCTGCTACAGGCCGCCGCCAATCCCTACATCGCCGTTATCGGGCCGATTGAAAGTACCGCGCAAAGGGTCGGTTTTCTGGGACTTTCCAATAAAATTGCCGGGATCATCTGCATTGCGCTTTTAGGTTCCATTTTTTTATTGAATGCCGACGACGTTATTGCGCAGGTAAAAGGGCTTGACGCCGCACAGAAAGCCACTTTGCTCGACAAGTACGCCCTGAAAATTATTAATCCTTATATTCTGATTACCCTGGCGCTGCTGGTTATGTCATTGGTCATTTATTTTTCTAAACTACCCGAAATCGACGACAGTAAAAGCAGCGTTGAAGGGCAAACGATTACCCTGCGTAAAAATATTTTCCAATATCCTCACCTGATTCTGGGCGTTGTGACGCTATTTTTGGCCTCGGCCTGCGAGATGATTCCCATCGACAGCGTGATTATCTACGGTCGCGCCATCGGACTTACCATCGCCGAAGCGCGGCAGTTTCCAACTTACGGACTAGTGGCGATGCTGTTTGGTTATGCAGCAAGTATTGTCCTGATTCCCAAATACGTATCGCAGCAGCGGGCATTACAATTCGCCGCCGTTTGGGGCATAGTCTTCATGGTGGGGGCGTACTTTACGGGAGGCGTCACGTCGCTTTACTGCATGGTACTTACGGGTTTTGGCACCGCGCTACTCTGGGGGACGATCTGGGGCCTGGCCCTGCGCGAATTGGGCAGCTTTACCAAAGTAGGGGGTGCGATGCTGCTCATGGCCCTGATCGGCGGGGCGATTTTTCCCGTCGTGTTTGGTACTTTGATCGACGCCAACCCGGCCACGCCCCAAACCGCCGTGCTGCTGATGATTCCACTGTATTTGGGGATTTTAGCGTACTCATCCTGGGGGTATAAAGTCAATCGCTGGGGAAAGTACCCGGTGAAGACAAAAGAATTTGTATAGCCTCGCCTGTGTCTGGGTTACCCAGTCGCGAACCAATCCGGAAATCTCAACCTGGTATTCAGAACCTAATAGCCAAATAACTAACAACCAAAACATGAGCAAGAAAAACGTAACTCACCCCGAAAGAGATGCCAACTTTACCACCGGAGCTTATTCCGATGGCGTAATCGTCGATGGCCTTTTGTTCGTAAGCGGACAAGCATCGGTCGATTTCAAAACCTCGAAGTTCGCCCTGGGCACCATAGAGGAAGAAACTACCCGCACGCTCGACAATCTGAAAGCGATCATCGAAGCGGCGGGTGGCACCATGGCCGACATAGTTAAATGTACCGTTCACTTGGCCGATATCGCCGAGTTCGATCGCTACAATAAGATCTATGCCACCTACTTCGACGGCATTAAGCCCGCCCGGACGACTGTGCAGTCGGTACTTGCCGAAAACTTGAAAGTAGAAATCGACGCCATTGTGAAGTTGCCGAAATAAATAGCTGGGCGAAATAGAAACTGTTATGACTGTTAAGGCAGAATCCGAAGAAATAGGAATCGTCGGCTTGGGATTGATGGGTGCCAGCATCGTCACGGCCTTGCTGATTTCCGGGAACCGGGTAGTTGGCGTCGCGCCGCTCGCCTCCGACCTCGAAAACGGACCTAGCAAAATCCGGCACTACCTCGAAATAGCCCAACATCATGGACTCACGGACTTTTCACCGGAAGAAAACCTGGCCCGACTGACTCTCACCGAAGATTACGCCCTTTTGCGGGGCTGTCAGTTGGTCATGGAATGCGTGGTTGAGAATATTGAGGTAAAAAAACAGGTTTACGCCAAAGTAGAAGATCATATCTCGACCGACGCCATTCTGACGACCAATACCTCCGCTATTCCCAATACGGTTTTGAAAGATTTTGTGAAGTACCCTCGCCGCTTCATGGGAATGCACTGGGCCGAACCTGCCTTTACCACCAAGTTTCTGGAAATCGTCTGTAACCCCGAAACTGACACCACACTAGCCGAAAAACTCTACGCAATGGCCACAGGCTGGGGCAAAGAACCCATTTTGGTGCGAAAAGATATCCGGGGTTTCATTACCAATCGTATCATGTATGCCATGTACCGCGAGGCATTCAACCTGGTCGAGAATGGCTATGCGACCACTGAAGACGTAGACCGGGCCTGCCGAAACGACGGCGGCCATTGGATGACCTTCTGCGGTTTGTTCAGGTACATGGACCTCACGGGTTTGCAGGCCTACTACGCCGTGATGAATGATTTGTTCCCTACCCTAAGCAATCAAACGGAAGTACCACAACTGATTGAAAACATTGTCCAGCAAGGCGGCAATGGCATTACCAACGGCAAGGGATTCTATGACTACACGCCCGAAGAAGCCAAAGAATGGGAAAAAGCGTACGAGGAGTTTGCCTTCGACATCAGCAAGCTTTCGACCAAGTACCCGATCGACTTGATCGAGAAGCGATTATCAAAAAAAGAAATCAGTGAAAGTCTTACAGTCAAAAAGACATAACTGTCCACAGTCCACAGTCCACTGTCAACTAAAAAAGGAATGTTCACCATAGACGCTCATCTCGACCTCGCAACCAACGCCCTAAGCTTGAATCGGGACTTAAAGAAATCTGTACAAGAAATTCGGGGAAAAGAACGCTTCCTGGAACTGGACGACACGCCCGATCGTGGAAATGGCTCGGTGGCGCTGCCCGAACTACGGAAAGGCGGTGTTGGGTTGGTCGTGGCGACGATTATCTCGCGTTTCTCGGAAGTAGGCAGGCCGCTGCCAACGCTGAAGCTCGTCGGCTGGCACTCGCCTGAGCAGGCTTACGCCTTTGCGCAGGGTCAGTTGGCCTGGTACCGCGTCATGGAATCGCAGGGAGAAATGGTGCAAATCACTAACCTCGTCGACCTGAATGCCCACGTGCAGCTTTGGCAAGACGAAACTACCCCAAACGAGCGAAAACCTATTGGTTATATCCTAAGCCTGGAAGGGGCCGACTCGGTCATTGACTTTAAATATCTCGAAAAATACGTGGAAAACGGTCTCCGTGCCATCGGCCCCGCCCACTTCGGGCCGGGCCGCTACGCTCCCGGTACCCACAGCGGCGGAGGCGGATTGACCCCGTTAGGAAAGGATTTGCTGCGAGAAATGGATCGCCATAACCTCATCCTCGACGCCACGCATTTGACGGATAAGGGATTCTTCGAGGCGATGGATATTTTCCAGGGAACGGTCTGGGCGAGCCACCAAAATTGCCGGGCCGTCGTGCCGGGCGAGCGGCAGTTCAGCGACGACCAACTGCGCGTCCTCATCGAGCGCGGCGCGGTCATCGGCGGGGCATTGGACAACTGGATGCTGATCGCCGACTACGACCTGGACAAGAAAGAAGACTCTAAAAAACTGGGCATCAACATGGAGAAACTCGTGGATCACTTCGACCACATCTGCCAGTTGGCAGGCAATAGCGACCACATCGCTTTTGGAACTGATCTCGACGGGTTATTCGGTACCGAGCAGATGCCATACGACATGGATACCATTGCCGATTTGGTCAAGTACGAAGGTATTCTAACCAAAAGGGGGTACTCTCAGCATGACATTGAGAAAATATTTCATGGCAACTGGCTGCGGTTGCTGAGAAGTACCTTGGTTTGATTATAGTGGTAAAAAAAATAGCTGTCAGCCAACGGCCAACAGCTATTCCAGCTTACCTATGAGAAAAACCTACTTCGCCAGCTTCGGATTGACGTCGATCTCCGACTGCGGAATCGGCCATACATAATCCTCGGCCCGAAAATTCTTGGAAGTCACAAACCATCGCTTTTGAGAATCGGGCTTTTTGGAGGTTTTGGGAAGTACCGTGGAATTGGGGAAAGGCGCCCCCCAGAAATCTCCCATAAGTACTTCCTCACCAATTTTCCAGCGGAAAATATCCCAAAGACGATGTCCCTCGAAGGCCAGTTCGATGCGCCGCTCGTTACGCATGATGGGCCGTAGCTGGGCGGCGGACATGGCTTTCAACGGGGGTAGTTTGACCGAAGGACGGGTTCTGATTTTGTTGATGGTCAGGTCCAGCAGTTCCTGCGTGATGGGCTTTCCGGCTTCCAACTCGGCTTCCAGGTAGCTCAAAAGTACCTCGGCGTAGCGGATGACGGGGAAATTGGCTCCGTAGTCCCGCTGTAGATTGCCCGAAAAATCCTCGGAGAAAAACTTTCTCAGCCCGTAGCCCGTCCGGGTGGCTTGCTTCGAATAGGTAAGCTGGTCGAGCGATTTTGAGGAATCGGGGTGGCAAACGTACTTTTTGCCGCCAAACGTAGTGCCGTCCCACAGCAGATTGTAGCGGAAACGGGGGTCGCGGTTTTTACCCATATCGCTCACGCTAAACCGGGGGTCGGAGTAGGAGAGGGGCGTGCCGTCGTCGAAGCCGTAGGCGTCGGCCAAATTGCCCAGCGGGTTCACGATGTGCCAGCCCGATAGCACGGCGGGGTAGGTGTGCTGCGGCAGACCGTTGGGGGCCTGGCCCGCCAGGTACTGCACGCTGAAAATGTTCTCGCTGCTGTTTTCATTGGAAGGCAGGAAAATGGAGCGGTAGTCGGGGTCGATTTTGTTGTCGCCTTTGTCCATAATCTGCTTGAAAGCGGCGGCGGCTTCGGCGTATTTCTTCTCGCTCAACTGAATCCGGCCCAAAAAGCCCCAGGCCGCCTGTTTGCTGGCGCGTCCTACTTCGTTGGCACCCAACTGGCCGAAGAATGGCAACGCCTGGGCAGCGGCGGTCATTTCTGAAATCACGAACTGAACTACCTCGCTCTTGGGAGCCTTGTCCACGTTGTTGGCTTCTTCGGGCGTGAGCGTTTTCTGCACCAGCGGCACCGACCCGAAATATTGCGACAGGTAGAAGTACTGCGACGCCCGAACAAACCGCGCTTCCGCCTTCATGCGGTCGATCTTAGCTTTGTCCATCGGTACTTTGTCGATATTTTCCAGGAAATCATTGCAAATGGTAATGCGTTCGTACGAAGCACTCCAGTAGCTACTGACCACTCCATTGTTGGGCAACAAAGTACCATTGGTCAGGCGATTTTGGTTGGCGTTGTCGCCCCGTCTATCGTAGGCGTTGTCGGTCGCGTGTTCCAGGAATACGATGCCGGTGTAGGACCACCAGTCCGACGGATTCGTAGAGATATTGTAGAGCAGCGAGCCCCGGTACATGCCCGTAAGGGCGATGTTGGCGTTGGATTCGGACGTCCAGAAATTACCCTTCGAGAAGGAGTTGCTGGGGAATTGTTCCAATTCCTTCCCGCACGATAAGGAAAAGAGCAGCAGCGCAGTCAGGAGCAAATGGCTGGCTCGCTTTGTGAGGTTTTTATAGAATTTCATGATTGATTACAGTTTAAGGTTGATGCCAAATGTTACCGTTCGGAGAATGGGGTAGTACGCGCCGCTGCCGTTGATCTCGGGATCCCATCCCTGGCGGTATTTGCTGAATGTCAGTAAGTTTTCGGCACTTACGTAAATCCGGGTGCGCTTGACGTGCAGCGGTTTGAGCCATTTTTCGGGTAGGCTGTACCCAAACTGCATATTCTTGACGCGCAGATAAGACGCATTCAGAATCCAGAAATCGGAGGTGACGGAGTTGGGCGTGCCGCTGTTGCTGATTACTTCCAGGCGCGGGTAGTCGGGATAGCGCGTCGGGCTGTCGGGGTTGAAGCGACCTTCCATCTGCCAGCGTTGAATGTTGCCCAAGTTGAAAAACGAGTAGCCCGCATAGGCACCAAGTTGACCGCTTACGCCCGCCACCCCTTGCAGGAAGGTCGAGAAATCGAATGATTTGTAGGTGAAACCAAGGTTAGCCCCGAAAGTATATTTGGGAATCTGGCTACCCAGGTAGGTGCGGTCGTAGGTCGGATCTACCTTGCCGTCCGGCACGCCTTCCGGCCCGCTGATGTCCTTGTAGCGGATGTCGCCTGGCTGAGCTTTGGGAGTCACTTTGGTTTGGTCCGGCCATTGTTTTACATCATCCTGACTGATGAAAACGCCGTCGGACTGATAGCCATAGTACATCTGCATCGGGTACCCGATGAACAGGCTCGAGCCATTGCCCACCAGGCCGTTGGGTTGGGTCACGTTTCCGAGCCCCAGAGTTACGACCTTGTTGTTGATAATCGAGAAATTGCCATTGATCGAGTAGCCGAAATCGCCGAACCGATTGCGATGCCCCAGGTCGAACTCCCAGCCCGTGTTTTGCATGGCCCCGGTGTTGGTCTCGCCGATGCTGACGCCCAGCACGGACGACACGCTGGAAGAAGGCCTGAAAAGAATGTCGTCGGTCTGGCGGTCGAAGTAGGTGACGTTGAACAGCAGTTTGTTATTGAAAAAACCAGATTCGATCCCCAAGTCGAACGTCTTGGTACTTTCCCACTTGATGTTAGGATCGGTGTAGTTGGCATAAGCGGCCCCGATGTTCAGGGTGTTGCCGAAGGGGTAGTTACGGCCCGCCGCCAACACCTGCTGGTAAGGGTAGTTGCCGATGTTCTGGTTGCCCAGAACGCCATAGGAAGCCTTCAATTTCAGATCGGACAGCCACGAAATCGACTTCATGAAAGGCTCCTGCGCGATGCGCCAGCCCACGGCGGCGGAGGGAAAAAGCGCGTATTTCTGACCCGCCGGAAAGCGCGACGAACCGTCGTTTCTGACCGTCACCTCGAAAAGGTACTTTTCCATGAAGCTGTACTTCAGGCGCGAAAACACCGACTGGATCGCCCAGGCCGCATCGAAGCCGCCGTTTTGTTGGTTTTCCAGTCCGCCCAGTTCCAGCACCGTATATTGGTTGCTGGGGAAATCCTGGCGATAGGCGTCGAAGTAAGAATAATCCTGTTGCTCGAAGGAGTAACCCAGTAGGACACTGAAGAAGTGATTGCGCACGTCTTTGTTGTACTCCCCGGTAAACTGCATGGTCTTGTAAATCTCCTTGTTGCTTTCCTGATTCAGCGATGATTGATTCAACGTAATCTGATCGTTGAGCCGCTGCGAGGCATAGTAAGAGCGGCGTTCCAGCAGCGAAAAGTTAAAACCGCCGATGGCCGAAAACACCAGGCCCGGCAACGGCTTCCAGTCCAGTTTGGTGTTGATGCCAAATCGTGAGGTCGGAGCTCGGAAATAAGAATCCGACGCCAGCCAGGAGGTCGGTGTTCCCCCACTTTCGGGGCCGAGACCGAAGTCGCCGTTGGAAGCCTGGCCCAGAAAGATAGCCGGGTATCGTACCGCGTTCTGGATGAGTTGATTGGTGATGTCGCCTCCCTTATTGCCAGTAGCCTGGGGTTCTTCCCGCTTGTCGATGGAGCCGGAAAGCCGGGTTGTCAACTCAAAGTGATTCCCGATTTTGTTTTGAAGATTAAGCCTCTGATTAAAGCGGTTGTACTGGTTTTTGGGGACAATACCCTGTTGCTGTAAAACGCCGCCCGAGAGGAAAAACTTGTTGTTCTCATTACCGCCGTTCAGCGTGATTGTGTGCTGGGTTTGCTGACCATTGCGCGAGAAAATATCTTCCAGAAATTTGGTGTTAGGGTAGTTGTCGGGATCGTTTTGTGCCTTGTACTTCGCGATTTCATCCGCCGGGTAACTGTTGCTGCCTGAGGCGATGTTGAACATTTCGGCGTACTCCCAGGAATTGACGAAGTCGGGTAGTTTGGTGGCCGAGTTGAACCCGGTATAGCCATCGTAGCTTACTGATAGTTTGTCTGAGGAACCCATTTTGGTGGTAATAAGTACTACGCCGTTTGCCGACCGTGCGCCGTAGATAGCTGCCGAAGAAGCATCTTTTAGTACCGAAATGGTCTTGATGTCGTTGGGGTTGATGTCGTTCATGTCCCCCGGAATGCCGTCGATCAGTATTAGGGCGTTGGGCGTGGCTCCGAATGACCCGACGCCCCTCACTCGGATAGTTCCGCCACTGGCACCCGGCCTGCCCGAACTCTGGGTTACCGTTACGCCCGGCATTTGTCCCGTGATGGCCTGAGATGCCTGGGTGACGGGACGATTTTCAATCTGCTTTTCCCCAATCTGAGAAACCGAGCCAATCACGTTCACTTTCTTCTGCGTGCCGTAACCCACGACAACTACCTCGTCGAGCGCACTTTCAGCTGGCTGTAGAGAGAGGGTAATGTTACTCTGACTGCCCACAGCCAATTCCTGGCTTTTGTACCCTACAAAACTGAAAACCAACACTGCCGACTGATCCGGCACGTTGAGGCTGAACTTGCCCTGCGTATCCGTGGTAGTGCCACGCTGGGTGCCTTTCAGCACCACGCTCACGCCGGGCAGCGGGCCACCCTCAGCGTCGGTAATGGTGCCCGTCACAGTAATGTCTAGGCGCTTTAGCCCAACTATCTCCCCCGTTTTATGGCCTTCAGCAGATTTTTTCAAAACGATGAAATCGCCCGAAACCTCGTAGTTCAGTCCAGTCTCAACCAGAAGCCGATTTAATACAGAACCCAAACTCTCATTTTTTGCATCGACCGAAAATCGCTGGTTGGCCGTAATGAGCTGCGGGATGTAAGCGAAGCGAACCTTCGCTGATTTTTCCAGGCTCTGCAGCACTGCAGACATGGGCTTGTTCTTGATTTGTACCGAAATCCGTTGATCCAGTACCTGCTGCGCCATGCCATCGCGGGCCAGCGACAGGCTCGCAAAGGCCAGCACGAACGCGCATTGCAGGCAGGCAATGCCCATCATACGGTTCGGTTTTGA
>NZ_JBGSXF010000475.1:0-2157 GCF_041751555.1 Persicitalea sp.
CCACACTGCCCCCGTCAGTTTTGTAAAAATGGAAGGTTTTCTTTTCCCCTTCCTTATAAGCGGCGCGGCGACGCACCACGTTGAGGTACTCTGCGGCCTTGGCGTAGTTGCCTTTCCGGCCATAGGCTTCGGCGGCAATCAAATACGTCTCGGCCAGCCAAAATAGCTTGAAGTCGAGCCGCCCGTCCATATCGTTCACGCCAATGCGGGTCGGGTCGAGCATGTACTGATAATGGGGGAAGAAGCGGTCTGTCCATTTGTTTTTGGGAAAAAACACGTAGGGCTTTTTGGCGATTTCCGCATCGCTGATGCCTTTGTCGAAAGTAAAGACGATGGAAGTGTCGCCTTTGGCAAACTTGGGCTTTCCCACCAGGTCGGAACTCGGTGCGCTGGCAGCGGTCCACTTCTGAATTTTGGAAACGTTGTTGGTATTGGCAAAGAAGACCGTCTTGTACGCTTTGTAAAAACGCGAGTCTATCTTGCGGTTGAAGAGGTTGAACAGATACTCCGTGGGCATCAGCCGCACGTACGCCCGGCCGTTCAAGATGTCGCGATCCATGCCTCCGCCGGGAATGTTGTCATACTGCGCCACATAGAATAGATGCGAATTATTGCCTCCTCCATTGGCGATGGTGTTGGGGGTATATTGAATGGCAAACAGTACGTCCTTGTTTTTTTCGTTGTCGAAGCGGTGGGCGTCGTCAAAGTCCGGCGTCAGGCCGCCTTTGAAGGCGATAACTTTCTCAGCGTAGAAGGCCGCACTGTCCATGTCGGTGGGCTTTTGGCCGCGCTGGTCCTGCACCGCGCTGCCGCGCGTCAGGTACACATCGGCCAGCAGGTGCTGGGCCGCCGCGCGGGTGGGCCGGGCGTAGTCGGCCTGAGTTTCGGGAAGGTTGGTGGCGGCATAAACCAAATCCGTGATGATCGCCTTATATACGTCAGCCACCGCTGCCCGTTCGAAATCATCCTTCACCACCAGGTTTTCTTCCAGCAGCAGCGGTATTTTGCCGAAAGTCTGCACCAGCATGAAGTAGTAGTAGCCCCGCAGAAAACGTACCTCGGCCTGACGTTTCACTTTGGCCTCGGCGGTACGCAAGGCACCTGTTGCCGTTACATTCGGTAGCCGATTGATGGCGATATTGGCCGAGTTGATCCCCTTATAATAATTGTTCCAAAGGCTACTGAAATTGCCGTTGGTGGAATTGATATCCGCCGTATAAAGGTGAAACTCATTGCCCGACGACACGCGGGTGTTGGTGCCGATGTCGGTACCCAGGTTGCTCAGCCGGATACCCGGCTCCCCGGACCAGAAGCGTAACGGTTCGTAGGCGGCCCACACCAGGGCCTCGATGCCTTTCTCGGTATTATAAAATTCGTAGCTAATGTTGGATACCTGCTTCTCATCCAAAAAATCCTCGCAGGAAAAGCAGCCTACCGCCAGTAAAATCAGAATATACTTTTTCATTTTTTTGCTCGATTTACGATTAAAAGGTCAAGTTAACACCCAGCATGTAGGTCGTCACGCTCGGCGTGATGAGTCCGGTGGAGCCTTCGGGATCAGGTCCACGGAATTTGGTGATTAGCAGCGGATTCAAAGCCGACACGTACACGCGGAAGTTAGAGGTACGCAGCCGGTTCTGTACGGCAGCGGGCAGTTTATAGCCCAGCGTGATGTTCCTGACGCGCACGAACGACCCGTCCTGGTAGCGTATCACGTTGCCGTTGAGCGGTACCCGACGACCTGCCACGGGCCTGGGGAAAGAATTAGTGGGGTTGTTAGGCGTCCAGTAGTCCACATTCAACCAGTTGTTGCGGGCCTCGTATTCCAGATTCTGGTAAACATTGATCATTTGGCCCCGGCGGGCGAAAATCAAAAAATTGAGGTCAAAGCCCTGGTACTCGACGCTGGTATTGAGGGAGCCGATCCACTTCGGTACCGCGCTGCCCAGAATCACGCGGTCGTCGGCGTTAATCTTGTTGTCGCCGTTCGTGTCCTGAATCTTGATTTCGCCCGGTGCGAAGCTGCCGCCATTGTCGTTGTATTGTTTGATGAGGGCTTTGTCGGCTTCGGTATTCTGGAAAATCCCAATTTTCTTCAAATCGTAATACGTATTGACAGGCGAGCCAATGAACCATTGGTTGCCCACATCGTCCAAC
>NZ_JBGSXF010000476.1:0-3338 GCF_041751555.1 Persicitalea sp.
CCGTTTTGCTGATCCAGAAATTCCAGTGCGGTGTCGGTAAAGATGTCGGTCGAGAAACCCTTCTTGACGGGTTCGGTGAAACTGCCGTCGGCTTTCATATCACGAACCGGCACCTCGAAGTGGTTGGCCATGCCGCCCAGCAGCATATTTTTGGCGATGTCGAAACTGGCACCAACGGCCTCCGGCTCGTTGTGCCATTTGCCCGTCACGAAAGTCGTGTAGCCGCGCTCCCGCAGATGCTTCGGGAAAGTATGGACACCATTGAGCTTGTCCCAAACCCGAAAATACGACTGTCCGCTCATCAGCATTGCCCGGCTCGGAGCGCAAAGAGCCCCGTGTTGGCTACCCAAAATATAGGAATTCGTGAACGAAGTACCCTGCCGTGCCAGGCTGTCCAGCACCGGGGTCTTGACATAGGTATTGCCGTAACTACCCAGCGCGTCGGCCCGCATGTCGTCCGCGAAGTGAAGAGTATGTTGGGTTTGGTGGATTGAGCGAAAGCCTGGGAAAGGCTGAGTAGAAAGAGAAGTAATGAGCGTCGGACGTATTGCATTTTTCTATGAGTTTTTGAGCGGGGGTTGGGTAGCAATTAGTGAACTTATTACCAAACTACGAGCTGGGCTTCGGTGTGACCAAACTTTAATTAAATAATGGGATAACAAAAATATCAACGGCTTTTTTCGACCTGTTAATCTGAGCATTGCTTTCTCCCTGCTGTTTCTCGGGTACAGCCCGACGGGATTCGCTCAGAACGCTACAAATGATACCAGAATTGATGGTGTCGTAAAAGACGAGAATTCGGTAGGCATTCCCGGCGCCAGCATCGTGCTCAAGGGTACTTCCGTGGGTACCACCTCCAATGTCGACGGTAGATTCTCCCTGGCGGTTCCTGACCGGGACGCGGTCATTACTGGTAGCTTTGTGGGGTACGCGGCCCAGGAAATTACAGTGGGGAATCGCACAAATTTCGACATTACGCTCGCGCAGAGCATCGACGAACTGAACGAGGTAGTTGTCGTCGGCTACGGTACGCAGCGCAAGCAGACTTTGACCGGGTCGATCTCCAATATTACTACGGAGGAGATCAAAACTACCACGCACACCAGCCTGGCCCAGAGCATGCAGGGAAAGGTGGCGGGCGTGCAGATCAACTACGTAGCCGCCTACGGCAACGGCAACACCTACCTGGCCCTGACCAACCAGTCGCCCGACCGCCAACCGTGACCGTGCGGCTCAATCCCGAGGTACTTCGCTACGACGCCGGGAAGACCTACGCCGTACGATTATTCCTGAA
The DNA here is from genome assembly GCF_041751555.1 of Persicitalea sp. NCBI lineage: Bacteria > Pseudomonadati > Bacteroidota > Cytophagia > Cytophagales > Spirosomataceae > Persicitalea > Persicitalea sp. Next base: position 1,295 of record NZ_JBGSXF010000476.1, read on the forward strand.
TAACCAACCCGTCGGCCGGGCCGAAATGAAGGACGGACGCCTGTCAACTACCCTCGACGGCCACGGCATCGCGGGCTTCGTCATCGAGGGCCTGGTGGCACACCCGACTTTCCAGCAAAAACTAAAACCCCTACCCGAACTGGCCGACCGCAGGGCCTTCACGGAAGTACCCATGCCATCTGGCAAGCTGGTTGGGATGTTGCTGTCGTGGGGCGAAGGGCTGCACAACGCCTACCTCTACCTGACGGCCACCGAAAAAGACCTGACCCAGGCCCGGCTGCACTACTCGCTCGACGGCAAAACCTAGAAAACGGAAACCGATGTGGAGTACCCTTTCGAGTTAAGCATTCCGCTGACGGACGCGCAGCCGGAACGTGGGTTTTCGTTTCGGGTGGAAACGACGGGGGTTGGCGGGGAGGTAGTGGAGACGGAGGAGGGCTTGTTGAGGTAGTTTGGGGTGATGTCGTTAGGTGGAGATTGCGTTTCAAACGCGAGGGGATTAAGTCTTGGTTGCGAGGCAGGAAGCTGGTAAATAATGAACCATTCTTGTATTGTTCTTGTCAAGTTGTCAAGTAAATGTTAACTTTCCGAAAAAGATTATGAGAACATTGACAGTTGGAGAACTGAAAGCCCAGTTCTCCCAGGTAATCAAGGATGTTCAGGCCGGGGAAGAGATAGCGGTCGCATTTGGCAAGAAAAAGGAAGTGGTCGCCTACCTCGTTCCCAAACCCGCCCGTAAACCTGCTCCCCGTAAGTTGGGGATTTTACAGGGAAAAGGAAAAGCGATCTTTGCGGATGACTTCAAAATGACCGAAGAAGAATTTCTCGGGCTATGAGCCGCGTCGCGAGCGTAACTGAAACAGTTTATCTCGTTTGGGTCAAAGGACGGCTTCTCTGCTGCAAGTAATCTCTGGTACTTTCCCGACCGCTATTTACCAGACTGGCTTTCTGTTCCGCCGACAGTCGCTTTACTTTTGGGGTAATGCCCGCCGAAGAAACGGAAATGGTGCGGCTCCAATCGGCGTCGGTCAAATCGGGACGGTTGAGACTTTCGATAACCAGCACGTAGAACGCCGACAGGTAATCCCTGAAATTGGCAATTTCAAAAGGAGCCAAATGGCGGGTTAGCGTATCTTCCTTGATTTGAGAATCCGAGTCGATGCGAATACCGATGGTCTCGACGTTGGGAATACGGACGGCTTGGTGCTGAGCATTTACGACCACACTGTCGAAAAGCTGGATCGGAAAATTTCCGATAATACCGCCATCGACTATCACATCCAGATCGTTGGCTCTATTTTGTCTGGAAAAGGTACGTCCCACGCTATCCACAAATACCGCCTGAAAATATAGCGGGATGGACATCGAAATCCTGACCGCGTCCCGAATTTTCATGTCCGGGTAGGTCTGCCGCGACAGCACGACCATTTCCTGTTTGTTCAGGCAGGTGGCTGTTACGTACAACTCCCGAAAGCCACGCTCGGACATTTCGGCAAAAGTCGTTTCCGCACTACCCGTTTTTGCTTCGACCAAGTCGCCTAGCCAGCGGCTGAATTTTTGCCCCCGGTACCATCCGAAGCGTTTTTTGGTTCGGGCAATGCTGCCGATGAAGAAGAAACGTCCGTCGTTGAATTTTTGGAACTTGGTCTGCGAGATAATAGCCTCTATTTCGGTCGGCGTGTAGCCCAGCGCGAAAAGCAACGACGATATGGCCCCCGCCGACGTACCACCGACCCGCTCGACCGTGGCCAAAGCCCCTTGTTCTTCCATTGCCGACAGGACGCCCGCGTAAGCAATGCCCCGGATGCCCGCCCCTTCAAAAACTAGATTTTTGATTGGAGGGGGTTGCGCGGTGGCTTGTGAGCACAGAAGACTGCACAGGAAGAAAGTAGTATGTAGGGAGCGCATCTGTCTGTTTGTCGGTATTTTAACCGCTGGTTTAGTTCTCAGTGGTCTGTGTATCAAAGCTGATTTTTGGTTCATAGTGATTCTTATTATGAGATTTTTATTCATGATTTTGGACGAAGATCGCGTTGCAAACGCG
>NZ_JBGSXF010000477.1:0-16861 GCF_041751555.1 Persicitalea sp.
GGATCGACTGGGACAGCACCCAGCTTTAAGTGAGGCATTCCCACGCGATCACGCAGCTTATTGATTGACATATCCAGATCGCCCTGCGTAATTGTACCCAATTCGGCCATTGCTTCGGCGTAGGTGAGCAAAGCCTCACCAAAACGCAATATGACAGCGGGCATCTCACCTTGGTTGTAAGCTTTACCAAGTAGGTCGTTGACATTGTAATTCTTAATGATATGATAACCCGTAGTAGACTTGACTCCGCCCCCTGGATTGCCTTCAAGACGGGGATAGGTACGGCCGTCATTCTGATCATACTGGTACTTCTCCGTTTCAGAAGGTCGCAAGGCTGTCTGACTCAGGCGGGGATCACGGTTTATAAAAACATCCTCGATCGTTTCGTCGCCCTTGTAGAGCGGAGAAAGCGAAATAGGCAAACCGTCGGTGCAGAGGTAATCATCTACAATGCTTTTGGTAAGCCCTCCCGAGTAGCCGCGGAAATAGTTAAGCGCGTGATTGGTAAATACACCGATCTTGTATTTGCGCCATTGGATGACTTCCGGATTACCCGTCAAGTCAAGCATCCGATGAGTAGCATTGTAGTCATTATGCGGATCGCCAGTTTTGTAAAGTCGGTAAGGGCCTTTCTCAATCAGTTCCTTGGAAGCCTTAGCCGCTTCTTCCAGCCACATCTTCGAGTCACCGATGCCATGGTACTTGTTGTAGGTACCTTCAAACAGACACACACGAGCTTTTACCAATAGGGCAGCCCAGCGATTCAGGCGGCCCGGCGCGTTCCCATCGCCCCAGTCGTTGGGTAGTTTGGTGCTGGCAAAGTTCAGGTCTTCCAGCACTTTCTTCATTACCTCGGCGCGGGGCGTACGTTTGGCAAACAACTCTTCGGAGTCGATATTCAACTCACGCTCCACGTAGGGGACATCGCCAAACTTGGTGACCTTCTCGGCGTAGAACCAGCCGCGCATCAGGCGGGCCTCGCCAATGTACTTATCTTTGGTAGCCTGGGAGATTTGGGCTTTGTTGTAGTTGCCCATACCCACATTGATGGCTCGCACGAAATTCCAGCCATCGTAGCCAAACCACTGATCGCCGCCGGACGTGTTGTGCATCCCGGCTCGTACCTGCTGAAAGCGGTTATGGCGCGCTACGCGCGGGGCCATGTTGTCCGTGAATTCATCTTGATTCCAGATGCTGGCGTAATGACTCCCAAACCCGTCATGGTGCCCGTGCAGAATGGGCACGTCGATGTCATCCCGGATAAGATTATACAGACTGTTGTTGTACACCGCCAGGTCATTCTCGGTGTTCCAGAAAGTCTCATTGGTGATCTGATCCAACGGATACCTTTCCAGGAAGTCGTCGTTACAGGCACTGACTGCCAGCACCATCACGCAGCCTAAGCCTAGTTTCAAAAGTATATTTTTCATTTTGTATTTGTTTGAATGTTTAAGAGTTGAAGAGTTGAAGGGTTGAAGCGGAACGCCCCATTTCGGTTTGAGAATTAATTAAACTCTTCAACCTTTCAACCCTAAACCAAATTCTTCCCTAAAATGACACATTGATTCCCAACGTACCGATCCGCTGCATGGGGTACTCGATACGTGTCGTCCGAATACTTTCGGGATCGAGGGGCTTGCGAATCTTGCTAAACTCGAACAGGTTCATCCCGGCAACGAACACCTGCGCCCGGCTCATGCCAATCCTGCCAAGTAGTTTGCTCGGCAGGTCGTAGGCCAACGTAATATTCTTGGCCCGAACGTAGGCGGCATTCTGCAGGAAGCGCGTCTGCCCATTCAGGTTTTTCTTGTCGTTGGTCGAGATATGAGCCGCTGGGAAATACGCGTTCGGATTCTCCGGCGTCCAGCTATCGGTGATAAAGTACCGCTCTACGTGTCCCGCGTTGAAGGGATAGAACCAAGTCCAGTTACCATTGCCGGGGAGATAATCGACTTTACCGATCCCCTGGAAGAAGGCGGTCAGCGAGAGTCCCTTCCAGGCTAGCCGGGTATTGATACCGAAGCTAAGGCGGGGTGTTTCGTTACCGATGATGCGACGATCACCGGGATCGTCCAGCGTGCCGTTACCGGGACTGATTTCTCCGTCGCCGTTCAAGTCGGCGTACTTGATGTCGCCTGCCTGCCAGCCATTGCCGAGGCGCGTCTGATCAGCGTGGTTGGCTACCTCGTCGTCCGTTTGGAAAATACCTTCGGTTTCGTAACCCCATATCTCACCGAGCTTCTGACCCACGTAAAAACGATTGTTGTTAGGCAGCGCATTGGTCGGATTTTCAAATTTCGTAATGGTTGCCTGGGCATCGGAGAGGGCTAGCGTTACGTCGTAGCTCCAGTCGCTCTTAATTTTGTCACGCCAAGTGAGAGATAACTCCCAGCCGCTTGTTCGCAGATCCGCCGCATTTTCTTTAGGTGCGCCGGTTCCAAGTAATACAGGATACGATACGTTCATCAACATATCTTTAGTATCGCGGTGATACATGTCGAATGACATATCCAGACGGCTTCTTAACAAAGTAATATCGATACCCAAGTTCTGGGAAGTCACCGACTCCCAGGTAAGCGATGGACTTACCAGTCCGGCTGCCGACACAAAAGGAATCCGACTATCATTGAACATATAAGGCGATGTACCTGTACCCATCGTAGAGACGTAAGGATAATAGTCATTGCCCAGTAGCTGGTTGCCCAGCGTACCGTAAGAGGCCCGGATTTTCAGGTTATCCAACCAGCTGTTGGTACCCGACATGAAGTTCTCTTCGCTAATTCTCCAGCCCGCCGAGAAAGAAGGGAAGAAACCAAAGCGACTGTCTTGGGGAAAGCGCGAAGAACCATCGTAACGGCCGTTGGCCTCAAAAAGGTAGCGATCATCGTAGTTGTACGTCAAGCGGTAGAATACGCCACGCAGTGATACGTGCGACTCGCTGCCATTCGTTTGCTGCACACCCGTGGTTGCACTAATGTCCGTAACGTTGGGCGTAATCAATTGTCTGGCCAACGCAATAACTCTGCGGTTTTGACCCAATTCCTGGTTGAAACCCACCATCGCCGAGACATTATTTTTGCCAAAAGTAGGCAGATCATACTGGGCGTAGGCATTCATGACGTAGTACTGATTGTAGCGATTATCGTTTTCGATCCAGTCGTCGCCACTGAATCCATTCGAGATGGGATTCGGGTTATTCAAATCGAAACTATTCAATACATTGATCTTACTTTTCACATCCTTAGCCATCTCGTTATAGATGTTGTAGGAGAAGTTCCCCTTTATCGTCAACCCTTTGAGGGGTGTGAGGGTAGCTCCCTGGGTCAACCATACATCGTTTCTCGTGAAAGTCGACCTTCCACCCTGTTCCAGATAGGGCAAGAAGTTTACCTGGTCGTTGTACATACCGATGTATTGAGCATACTGCTCGCGGTCGCCAGGAGTCTGGTAGAAGGGAAGATCAGGAAACTGAATCGGATTCAGTGGATTCACCCTGGCAAATGAGTTAATGTTTACATCCCAGTTGTAAAAGAAGGGCTTGTCGGAGTTTTGCGAGTTATAAACTACCTTAGAATCAAGGTTCAACCACTTGTTGACTTGGAAATCAGCCTTAGCCATCAAGTTATAACGCTTGAATTTTTCGTTGTTCTGACGTAAATATCCATCCTTGCTGTAACGTCCTAATGAGACCAGGAATCGGGCTTTCTCGCTACCTCCTGAGACAGAGAGATCCTGCTGGTCGGTAGGTGCGTAGTCGGTCAAAAGCCTGTTCGTATAGTCGTTGTAGCCATAAAACTGCAACTGGCCATTAACCACTCCCCAGGTGTTTTCCAGGGTCGGGTTCTCGGAGTACCTTTTGGTAGCAGCTACAAAGTCAGGATCATAGGAAGGAGCACCGTTAGTTCGCATGCTAGCCAGGTTCCGGGCCGTCACAAACTCGTAGGGATCGGTAACTGGATCTATGTTTAGGATGGGCTTAGCCAGCGAGAGTTGAGTGCTGAAATTCACACTAACCTTTCCCGCTTTTCCTCTTTTAGTCGTGATGAGTACCACCCCAAAGGCTGCCCGCGCTCCGTACACAGCGGCGGCGGAAGCATCCTTCAAAACACTAATGCTTTCGATATCATTGGGATTGATTCGATTGATGTCCATCGGCACATTGTCTACAAGAATCAGGGGCGAACCACCATTGATGGACTCGTATCCCCGGATATTGAAACTAGTGCCCTGCGAAGGGTCTCCGTTACGGACGGTAACATTCAGGTTAGGGATCACACCCTGAAGACCTTCACCCGCGTTAGCAATGGGGCGGTTCTCGAGTCGCTCGGCGCCAGCCACGCCCACAGATCCGGTCAGGTTGACCTTCTGCTGCGTACCGTAACCTACTACGACTACTTCATTAAGTACCTTATCTTCGATGGCAAGATTCATGTCGATGGTACTTTTGTTGCCTACGAGTATTTCCTTTGAGCCGTAGCCCACGAAGCTGTACACCAGTGTGGTGCTGTTGTTCGGCACGTTGATCTGGTACTTTCCTTTGCCGTCGGTAGTGGTACCGCGCGTGGTACCTTTTACTACTACGCTCACTCCCGGCAGTACGCCGCCATCCGCTTCGGTGACGGTACCCGACACCAGGCGATCCTGGGCCAGAGCCTGGGGCGGCAAGGCCGCGCCCACCACAAAAAACGCCAGCACGAGCGGCAGGGCCGTCGTGCGAAGGAGCTTTTGCAGTACGTTTTGATAGTGTACTTGTCTTTTCATAATCATGATTTATTGAGTTAAAAGTTATAGGCTGGTTATGATCGAACTGAACTTGTCTGCCAAAACAAATACAGCGGTTATATCTTTTTCGTTACATAGGCGTTGGGGATTTTAGGATGGGAAGATGTTTTAGTTGTGTAGTTTAGTTGATACGGGCTACGGTTTCTTTCACTACCTGCCTTATCTCGCGGTCTGTGATGGTGGGCCCCCGGCAATGCAGGGCCATTACGATTTCCCGAGCCAGCTTTACCTGGTAATTCATCTCGGGGTTTTCTTCCAGCCAATTGCTCCACATGCGGTAGTTTTCGCGGGTAGGAGCCAATATCCACTGCCGGAATGCTTCGTCCCAAACGAAGTCCTCGGCGCGGAAGTGACGGTAATGGTTCATGCAGTAACATTGGTTCTGCCCTTATATAGACGAGAACCACGGCGCGATACCATTACTTTTTATCTTTTTTTCTGAAAGAGTAGGATTTAATATCAGGTGTTTGGTACAGGCCCGACAGGCACTAAGCCCTTATGTGTCTGATTAACAACATCCTATATAACAAACTACTATTCGTCAAAAAGTACTACCTGCCGTATCGCATCTCCCTTCGCTAACCGTTCAAATCCTTCATTGATATCTTCAAGGCCGATCCGATGGGTGATAAGTTTATCGATGGGTAATCTATGCGTGCGATACAAATCCAAATAGTTAGGGATATCACGCTGGGCCACACAACTTCCCAGGTATGATCCCTTCAGACTTTTCTCCATTCCGACCAACATTGCAGGTGAAATACTCAATCTGGCATCGGGATGGGGCAATGCTGCCGTAACGGTGGTACCACCTCGCTTAGTAGCTTCATAAGCAAAGTCCAAGGCTGAAATTACCCCCGCAAACTCAACCGCAATATCAACCCCCCCGCCGGTCGAGTCTTTTAGCTCTTCTAAAGCTTCGGGACGCGAAGAATCAATTACTTGGTGAGCACCGAGATCAAGCGCTTTTTGCCTTTTCGATGGGTTAATATCTGCTCCAATAACCCGTCGGGCACCAGCTGCGTGTGCCGCCATGATAGCCGAAAGACCAACCCCACCCAGGCCAACCACTAGCACGGTGTCACCCAGCTTTACCTGAGCGGTATTAACAACCGCCCCGACCCCGGTCATCACCGCACAGCCGAATAGTGCTGCGATGTCAAAGGGAATATCGTCTTCAATTTTGACTAAGGAATTTACGGATGCTACACTGTATTCTGCAAAACCCGACACTCCCAAATGGTGGTGATAATATTCCTGACCTTTTTTAATACGCTTGTATCCTCCCAATAATACTCCCTCGCTGTTGGCTTTGGATCCCGGATCGCAAAGGGCAGCTTTGCCGGTAGCACAGTTCAGGCAATGACCGCAGGAAGGTAAGAAAGAAAAAACTACATGATCACCGACCTTCAGGCGGTCTACTCCCTTTCCCAGCTCTACAACTTCTCCGCTAGCCTCATGACCTAGCACCATCGGCAACGGACGCGGGCGATTTCCGTTTATCACCGACAGATCGGAGTGGCACAAACCGGCGGCCCTTATTTTTACCACCACTTCGTTAAATCCCGGGGGTTCCAGCTCGAGTTCTTCTATCTTCAGGGGAAGGACGGTATCATAAGGCCTATCCAATGTCATTTCGTGAAGTACTGCTGCTCTGGTCTTCATTGCATTCTCTTTTTATAATAACTAAGTTGTTTTCAGTCTATTGTTTCATCCTTTGTTTCTGCTGCTGAGAACCCAACCATATCCTTGCCGTGTATCAATAAGGTTAATAAGATGCCTGCGGCAAATGCCCAGGCCGCCCCTTTGATAACCAAAATTCCGGCGATTACCCCGGCAATACCTAAATCTTTCTGATTTTTAGCTTCCAGAATACCGATGCGCACACTTACGTATCCCTGCACCAATAGTGTCAGCGCTAACGCTACCCCAAGAATGGGTTTGACCAAACTGACTACCGGCAATAGAAGCAGACCAGTATTGGTCCCCCAGCGAAAGGATCCTGCCCCTCCGAAGATAGAATTCATCGCTTCCTTTCCTTGTTTATATCGCTCCACGATCACTACGTGCATGGCTGCCCATAAGGGACCACACATCACTACATCAGGGCCGAAAATACTCATGAACAGATTTCGGCCGCCGAATATCTGGTGCGCCCGGTTAGAATCGTAGTCGATGCTTTCGTCGGGCCGTAGCTGATCCGCTTCTTCCAGTATCGCTTGACTTTGCAGTACGTCGCCAAACAACACAATGTAAGTCGCCAAAACGGTAGGGATAGCTGCCAGGAAGACCGAAATAGGCGGGAATCCAACGCCGAAAACGGTATACCGACTGAACAGGGTAGAAAAGTCAGGATCGGTAATGCCCCATTCCAGATCGGGCCAGGGGGTTTCCTGTAGTAGTGGAGCAATGATGACGGCCAACATAATGATGGGAAAAATTCCGAGCTTGCCGATTGTTCTCCACAACCTACCCTTTCTCATTAACTGCTTAAAGTGATCGGAAAAGATCAGGTAAAATGCGATCCCTACACAGATCGTAACCGTCATTGGAAACTGATCGAAGCGCCCCCCTTCTTCCATTACAGAGGCGACGGCCGCAATACCGGCACCTAATATTATACCTGATTTGATCGCCGATGGTATCGTTGTCACTACTTTAGCGGCCAGTTTGGTAACCCCCAGAAATATAGACAATACCCCCAGCATCATCTGGAAGGCAATTAAGGCATGTACTCGGTCTACGCCCTGCGGGTAAGACTCTACATAAAGTATCAGCAACGGAATTGCCGGGGTAATCCATCCGGGCACCACCGGATCGCCCAGCAGGTGGTGGGTTAGATATAGTAGCCCATTCAATATCACCACGGCAATAGCAGCCTCAAAGGGCATACCGAGGAGCTCCATCATCAGTGGAATGGCTGCCATATCAACAGCGCACATGAGCAACCCCTGCAGGTAATCCGGCAGTTCAAACCGATAGTGAATAAAGGGGAGCCGTAATTTGAAGGGCCCTAACGGCGTATAGGGGGCTTCATGGTTAGGTAGACGCTGTTGCCATTTTCTCATTGAGAGTACGCCGTGTTTGTCAGTTTTCTTAATTGCTAATTTTCAACGCTGAACTCGTATACCGAGCTGGTCTGATAGAACTCTCAGGTCACTTTGAAGCAGGTTTACTTTGTTTGGTGATAATTTCAATTTCCATCTGGTTCCACTTGTAATAGGTGCTGTGATTGTTGCCGGCATCCGACCAGATCAATACCATCTTCTTTCCACCGTTGCTAATCCACTTTGGGCTCAATTTGAAGCCATACGTTCGATTGTCCTTACTATCAGGATAGAAGTAATCATCGTAATAAAACTGATTCCAGGGTCCCCAGGGATTTTTGGCGTACCAAAACCCGATGCTGGCCGGATACTTACAGTCTGAACACCAACCGTCCCAGAATTTTTTCCCAGGGTCACTGATGCCATAACTGACCATTAGGTAAAGATCCAGCCCTTCGTTATAGACCACGCTCGGGAACCAGGAGGCCCACATCCATTCTTGGTTCTCTCCGGCGGCTGGGTATTCAAGATTTACCCCTCTTTGATTCATGTCATCAGTCCATTCGGCCCGTTCACCGTTCCAATTCTTGAAGTATTCGTATTTTGATTTATCGAGAATATGGTCTCTGTGAACCCGGATCATACTCAGGTTTCGGGGTTCGTGCTGCTCGGGGGAATACATATAGACATAATCATCTTTGGCCGCCTCGTTATTTTTTCCGTTTTGACAGAAGGCAATCCAGTTAAAAGCATAGGCATCCCGGTCGATATGATACTGAGGATCCTCTTTGTAAAAAAAGAATGAACTCGAGTCAGTATCCAAATACCTGGCCTGCGTTTCCAGTTTGCCATTCCAGCGGTAAAAAGATTTCCCTAAATCCTTAGTGTAAAGCAATCGGTTGGCAACCGGTCGTCGATACCAGGTATCAGATTCACTCTTCCAGAGCCACACGTAAACAGTACTGTCTACCGAAACTGTCCCGTAGCCATAAAAGGGCGATATTGCCTGGTTGAGAGGATAACCGGGCATTTTCTTGACATCCTCCTTTCCGAAGTTTTGATCACCGGCAATTTGAAGAAACATAGCTCCTTCCATATCGGGATTTCCTACTAATTTCTCCTCTGTACCCCACCAGCCATTACCGTCATCCAACATGGTGTAAACATTGTCGTCTGCGGCCCAGGTCTGGCACCAGTTGTCTCCGAAATTCCCCTTTCGGGCAAGCGTAGTTGTATCAAACTTTACCCCAATAGGTATCTCCTGAGCCAATGCTGGTTGTACGAAGCCTACCGTAAGCAATAGACAGAGCAAGCCGCCTGAGTAGCACCAAGACCCCTGCTCTGCGAGGGCAAAAATATTGGTACAAATACCAATGTGATTCCATTGTGCTTGCATAATTTGATATGCTGTATTAAAGAGCTTCGTTAGGTTTATCGAACATTTCAAAAATCAGCTCTTGACAGCCTTCTGTTGAAGGATATTGGGCAACTAGGCCTCTGATTGACAATACACTGCAACTGCAAATAGAAAAAGGTTAGCAGTTTTTTTCAAGTTAGCGGTATCTCAAATTCGGCTTCCCAATATTTTTTGAGTTTTCTTAACGCCATTTGCAATAAATTGGAGACGGTTTGCGGGGCGATGTCCATCACCATCGCGACTTGGCACCGGCTGAGGTCTTGGTAGAATTTCAGGTAGATAACCTCTTTTTGGCGGAGGGGAAGTTCGTCGAGCAGCGTTTTGAGTTGCTCGCTGAGCAGACGCGCGGATTCACGCTGGATATATCTTTTCTCCACGGAAAACTCGATTCGTACTAGCGTATGATTTGAAGAGTCAGACTGAGGATCCAGCACCTGCGGTAGTTTTTCTGCCGCCCGGTGCATCATCCGCCGCAGCGAGGCCATGAGGTAAGGCTTGGGCGGGATGTCGGCGTTCAAGCTGTCGCGCCGCTCCCAAACGTGCAGGAAAAGGTCTTGAATGCAATCCCTGACAAAACCCTGGTCGGAGGAGAATTTGAGCCCATAGTGAAACAGGGAGCGGTACTGGGCGATCATTAGTTGCTCGAAGGCAGCGGCGTCACCGTTCAGCATCCTCCGCCACAGCAAGGCTTCACTCGCCCTGGCGCAAAGGGGCGTGTTTATTGATTTACCCTCATTTTGGAGCGTGAGTAACGTATTTTCCATAGGCACTCGTCAGTATCGGAGTCGTTGACTTTTAGCAGATCAGGTGCTTGTACTACAGAAAAGGGGCGGTTAGGGTGGGTTTACTGGTTTTTGGGGAATCTTTGTCGCTCGCTCTCCAAATACAAGGTGTCAGGGCAAAAATCCAATTCGTTGTCCCACACTACGGTTCCATTGAAAACCCTCACCGTATTGAAGACTTTTTTTTCTTTCAACTCAGAAAATACTCCCATCTCAAAATAAGGACCGACATCGAATTTTCGGCACTCATTATTCGTGAATTCAAGCTGTAGGTATTGGCCATTCAGAGGCGTCACCTTTTTCACTCTTGGGTTCATAGTGTTAGGGCTTCAATGATATTCCTCAACTTGCCGCAATACTGTTTCTTTGAGTTTATCGCCAATCCAGATCCCCTGCGCTTGTAAGTCATCGACCAAAGGCCCTAACTTGTCGATTAGGCCCATTTCCTTCGCTTTAATCAGAACCCCCAAAGTACCTGTCACTTTCAGGCTGGCTTGTTTCGCTATTTTTTGGCCCAGAACTTCGTCAATTATTACCAATCGAGCTTCCAGTTCGGAAGCAATCGCTATCACCTCAGCCTCCCCAACATCCAGTTCAGCTAAGTTTGTTAATAACTTTTTTTCTTTGACAGCCTTGATCGCTATCCACGACAAGTCTGTCAAATCTATATAGTAGGACTTATTTCTGCCTTTTTCTAATTCTTCAAATACCGCCTCAGGAATAGTTACAGTACCGTACACCTGTTCCAAAATCTCTAAACGGTCGATTTTCATCAACGAGATAAGTGGTGTCGTATTCGAGACTATTTCATGCATTCAAGATGTCTTCTTCCAGTTCATCGAAACCATTAAAATTAAAAATCGACACCTGGTATTTGCCGAGTACTTCCAGAAAGTCGATGCGGTCTATTCCCAGAATTTTGGCCGCCCGTCCCGAAGACAGCTTTCCCAATTCGTAAAGCTTCACCAAAGAAACTATTTTCATTTCATGCTCGAACTCCCTGTTGGGCAAGTTCAGGAACTTAGCGAGCGATTGGGGGTAGTTTATGGATAGTTGCTTTTCCATTTTCCTGATTCTTTTATAAAATAACGTGCGACCGATACAGGTTCAACGAACTTTCTACCACCAAATGTGTATGATTTTGGCAATTACACCTCATCGCACCCCAAATGTCACGCTGCCCCACAGGCTCTGCCAATCGGCCTTATCATCGCCCGTCAGCCGCACCATGTGCACACTGCTGAGCATATAGGAGGCCTTGCCTTTCTTGGTCAGTGCGAAGGTGGCCTCGCCCTTGGCGTCCGTTTGCTGGAATTCCACTTCCGTTTTTCCATTGACGCGTCGCCAACAGCGCACCATGGCGTTAGCGAGGGGCTTTTGGTTGTAGATAATTCGGCAGGAGAGCGGAGAGTTGGGCTTCATGGCGTAAGGATTTTGCAACGGGATGATGTCCAAATCCACGCCCGTGGGCTGAGTGGGTAAATCATTGGTGGCAGTACCGACCTGCATGATCGTTTTGGCGCAGCGCCGGTAGAATTCGCGTCCTATTTTTTGTTGCTCGCCGTTTTTTTGGCGGTAATCAATGGCCAACTGTAAACCATCTTCTTTCAAATAGCCCTCAAATTTCTCGGCTTCCAGTTCGATAAAAGAGTTGTTGGTTTCCAGTACCAGCATCTGAGTACCAGCCTGTTCTATTTTGAAGGCGGGCGGCTCCACCTGTGCGTCGCTTTGCTGGATGGTAGCAGTCAGGTTCTGCTCACCTTTGCTGGTCAACAATCGCAGCCGTTCGACGCGGCGACTGCCGCCGCCCCAGCGTTCGCCCATATAATCTTCCCCAACCTGAATTTTCCAGGCCAGTTTATCCCCGACTTTGGGAAAGAAATTTTCGGGAAAAATCCAGAATTCGTGCGCCAGGGCAGTGGCCGCAGTAGCAATCAGGAGAAAAGCGAGTATGCGTAGTTTCATGTAAAAATGAGTTTTGAAGTGGGAAAGATAGATAATTATCGCCTTGTAGCGGAATAATTACGCCAAAAGCAGTACGTGGGGATTGAATTTGGCTTTGTTAGTTTTGGAAGGGGGCAAAGACACAAAGGCACAAAGGCACAAAGGCACAAAGGCAAAGTGGTTCGTCTTGAGCAAAGTTCCTCGGTAAATTCTACACCCTAAACAAATCAACAATTACACGATTACACGATTCAACAATAATTAAAAAAATTTGTCTACTAACGAAAACACCCCACAAGTCCTGCCCGTCGGTACGACGCTCGACCGCTACATTATGCACCGTCAGTACGCCTTCGCCTTCGCGACGGGGGAATTATCGCAACTGCTACGCGACATCGCACTGGCGGGCAAGATCGTCCACCGGGAAGTCAACCGCGCTGGACTCATCGACCTGGGCGGAGAGGCGGGCCAACAAAACGTGCAGGGCGAAAATCAGCAAAAGCTGGATGTAATTGCCGACGTGCGCTTCCGCCGGGCCCTGACCAATGGCGGCGAGGTCTGCGCCCTGATTTCGGAAGAAGAGGAAGGAATTATTTTTACCGGAAATAATAAGGGCAAGTACGTGATCGCCATCGACCCGTTGGATGGCTCGTCCAACATCGACGTTAATGTGTCCATAGGGACTATTTTTTCGATTTATCGCCGCGTGACGCCCGTGGACACCGAACCAACGATCGAAGATTTTATGCAGGGCGGACAGGAGCAGGTCGCGGCGGGCTACATTCTGTTTGGCTCTTCGACCATGCTGGTCTATACGACGGGGCATAGCGTCAATGGTTTTACCTACGATTCGTCGCTGGGGGAATTCATTCTCTCGCACCCCAATATAAAGAGTCCGAAGAACGGCAGCATTTATTCCTACAACGATGGCAATCTGGACGATTTCAGCGAACCGATTAAAAAGTACCTCTCGGCCTGTCGGGAAAGGCAGTACTCGGCCCGCTACATCGGCTCGCTGGTCGCAGACTTTCACCGCAACCTTTTAAAGGGCGGGATTTACCTCTACCCTTCTACCCCAAAAAACCCCGATGGTAAGCTACGGCTGCTCTACGAATGCTACCCGCTGGCGTTCATCGCGGGCATCACGGGCTGTTTGGCCGTCAACGACACCGAAGCAATTTTAAATATAAAACCTACCTCCATGCACCAGCGTACGCCGTTTTACATCGGTGCGCCGGAAATGGTGGAGGAACTAATGGGGCACTTTTAAAGAAACATGAACAGAAGACCTTTCATTAAATCACTCGGCTTGGGCGGCGTGGCCGCTTTCGGCAGTTTCACCCCGTATGCCCCCACCAATCGCCAAATCTGGCTGGCCAATCTTGACAAACTGGCCAAACCCGTACTGGAAAATTTGGCTAATGACACGTTGAAGACCAATATGCCCGTCGAAGGCAAGACCAAAGACCGCCCGGAATATACGCACTTGGAAGCCATAGGTCGCCTGCTGGCGGGAATTTGCCCCTGGCTCAATCAAACGGAATTCTCGGACGACGCCGAAAAGAAAATGCGGGACAAGTACTTTGCCCTGACGCTCAAGGCCCTCGACAATGCCACTAATCCAAAGGCCAAAGATTTCCTGAATTACAACAAAGGCGCGCAGCCAGTGGTGGATGCCTCTTTCCTGGCCAACGGCCTCATTCGAGCACCCAAAGTTTGGGAAGCACTTTCCGATACGGTCAAGAACAATGTAGTCAAAGCTTTCCTGAGCAGTCGCGCCATTCGCCCCGGCTTCAACAACTGGCTGCTTTTCAGCGCGATGATCGAGACATTTTTTGCTAAGTACGGCTACGAATACGACCGAATGCGCATCGACTACGCCCTGCGGCAGCACGAGCAATGGTACAAGGGTGACGGGATCTACGGCGACGGCCCGAATTTTCATTGGGATTACTACAACAGCTACGTTATTCAACCCTACTTGTACGATATTCTAGAAGCCATCGTACCGAAAGAAAAAGTCTATGAAAAAATGGCCGAAGACGTAACCAAGCGGGCCATCCGCTACGCCGCCATTCAGGAGCGCCTGATTTCGCCGGAAGGTACTTTTCCAATCATTGGACGCTCCATCGCCTACCGCGCCGGGGCTTTTCAGCATTTGGCCAATATGGCTCTGGTAAAAAAGCTGCCCAAAGAAGTCACTCCCGCCCAAGTACGTTCGGCTCTCACGGCAGTCATCCAGCGCACCACCGAAAGCCCCGATACCTACGACGCCAAAGGCTGGCTGCAAATCGGCGTCCACGGCCACCAACCCGCCATCGGCGAAACCTACATTTCGACCGGAAGCCTATATCTTTGCGCCACGGTACTTTTACCGCTGGGACTACCCGCCTCCAACCCCTTCTGGTCGGCCCCCGCCACCGACTGGACCGCCAAAAAAGTGTGGGGCGGCAAAGACATTCCCAACGACCACGCGCTTTATTAGCCCGATTCGACGCTTCAATCGGCTGTCGGCAAAAAATATTCTATCATTCACTCATTCTATCATTCACAATTGAAAAAAACCGTCCGCTACCAATTAATGTCCATGATGTTCATGCAGTTCTTCGTATGGGGCGCGTGGTATGGCCAAATGAGCAAGTACCTCTTCACCCAGCTCGACGCCACGGGCGACCAGGTGGGTAATGCCTACACGGCTTTTTCGTTGGCCATGCTTATCGCGCCTTTCTTCGTTGGCATGATCGCCGACCGCTATTTTGCGGCCCAGAAAGTGCTGGGAGTTTTGAATTTGCTTGGTGCAGCTATCTTATTTTACGTCACGCAGATTCAGGATGCCGACACCTTCTTCTGGGTCATGCTGGGCTACTGTCTATCGTTCGCACCTTGCATTTCCCTCACCACTTCGATTGCTATGCGGCAGATGACCAATCCCGAAGAGAATTTTCCGGCCATCCGCGTGATGGGTACGGTTGCCTGGATCGTCGTGACCAACATCGTTGGTTTTATGAACATCGGCGACAATGTCATGATTTTCCAACTCGCGATGGTGTCAGCCATCGTGCTGGGTCTTTTTTCGTTCACGCTGCCCGACACGCCGCCTACCGCCACAGGCAAAGCAACCTTCGGCCAGATCCTGGGGACAGATTCGTTCGTCCTTTTCAAAAGTCGCTCCTTCGTCATTTTCTTCCTGGCATCCATCGCCATTTGCATTCCCCTTTCCTTTTACTACGCGATGGCCAACCCCTCGCTGACCGACTCGGGCATGACCTACGTCGAAAACAAGATGTCGCTGGGGCAGGCTTCGGAAGTTATTTTCATGCTGCTGATTCCATTGGCGTTTCGTAAGCTGGGCATCAAATGGATGTTGGCCGCCGGACTCATCGCCTGGATCGTCCGCTTCGTTTTGTTCGGCTACGGTGACGGCGGCTCGGGCGAGTGGATGCTCTACATCGCCATTCTGCTGCACGGCATTTGCTTCGATTTCTTCTTCGTGACCGGACAAATTTATACCGACATGAAAGCCGGAACCAACATTAAAGGCCAGGCGCAGGGGCTGATCACGCTCGCCACCTACGGCATTGGCATGGGCATCGGCTCCAAGTTAGCGGGCATCGTTACAGAAATGTACACCGTCAACGACGTGAAGGACTGGACGTCGATTTGGATGGTGCCTGCCGCCATTGCTGGCGTGGTATTGGTGTTGTTTTTGCTATTGTTCAATGATAAAAAAGCGGAAGCGGCTGTGGCGACGGGGGAAGTGGTAGTTTAGTTGACATTGGACATTGGACAAAATCAACTGGTCAGCTTTGTTTATTCAAATATCCAAAAAAGCTCTGTCGCTTTGTGCCTTTGGAACTTTGGAACTTTGCTTCTAAAAATAAAACTATGCGCCTAGTACTCCTACTTCTCCTACTTCCTGCTTTCATCCAAGCCCAAACCAGAAAACCGAATATCGTCATTCTCCTTAGCGATGATCAGGGTTGGGGCGATTTGAGCGTGAGCGGAAACAAGAATATTCATACGCCCAATATCGACGGCATCGCCAAAAACGGCGCTATTTTCGATCGCTTCTATGTGCAGCCCGTTTGCTCCCCTACTCGTGCCGAACTACTCACCGGGCGGTACCACACGCGTATGGGTGTCCGTAGCACCTCCGAAGGTGGCGAGCGCTTTAATTTGGACGAAACGACTATTGCCGATGCCTTCAAAAAGGCAGGTTACGCTACGGCGGCTTACGGCAAGTGGCATAGTGGCATGCAGTACCCCTACCACCCCAACGCGCGGGGCTTCGATGACTACTACGGTTTTTGCTCCGGCCATTGGGGCGATTATTTCAGTCCGATGCTGGAACACAATGGCGCGATTACGCAGGGTGAAGGTTTTTTGGTGGACGACCTGACCGACCACGCGATGGCTTTTATGGAGAAAAATAAAGACCAGCCTTTTCTCGTGTACGTACCTTACAACACGCCTCACGCGCCGATGCAGGTACCCGACCGCTGGTGGGATGAATTCAAAAATAAGCCGCTGGCTATGCGGGCGGAAGACGGACTGGAGGAAGACCTCGATTTCACCCGCGCGGCCCTAGCGATGTGCGAGAATATCGACTGGAACGTCGGGCGAATTGTGCAAAAATTGCAGGATTTGAAATTGGAGGACGACACCATCATCCTCTATTTTAGTGATAACGGCCCCAATTCTTATCGCTGGAATGGCGGAATGAAAGGCAGAAAAGGCTCGACCGACGAAGGTGGTGTTCGCTCACCGCTGGTGATGCAGTACCCTAAAATGATTCAGCGGGGAACGAAAATTCAGGAAATCACGAGTGTCATCGACCTGCTGCCCACGCTGGTGGACATGGCGGGTATCAGCTTTCAGCCACCCAAGCC
>NZ_JBGSXF010000478.1:0-6978 GCF_041751555.1 Persicitalea sp.
CGAGCCGGAGAGCCTGCCGCTGATCTACCTTACGCACATCAACTACTCGTTCTCGATTCCCGCCCCGAGTGGCGATACACTACTGCCGTTGAAGGACGATAGCATCCTGAAACGTCTGGTCAAACACGCCCATAGCGGCAAAGTGCAGGTATTCATTTCCATCGGTGGCTGGGGGATCGGCGATGGCGGCGGTGAAGACGGACGCTTTCACCGCATGGCCGAACGCGTCGAGGGCCGCCGGACTTTCATCAAAAGCACGATGGATTTGGTGAAAAAGTACGACCTCGACGGCGTCGATCTCGACTGGGAATATCCCGACGAAGACAGCCAATCGGCCGACGATTACGTGTTGCTGGTCAAGGACCTGGCCAAGCAACTCCACGCCCAGAACAAACTACTAACTGCCGCCGTAGTAGCGCGGGGCAAGAAGGGCTACGGCGTGAAAGAAGAAGCCTTCCTGGCAATGGACTGGATCAACCTCATGGCCTACGATGGAGATTATGGCGGAGACATTGTGAAGGCGCATTCGCCCTACGCCTACGCGCAGGAAAGCCTGAACTACTGGCTGGACGAACGCAAACTACCGGCTGCTAAAGCCGTGCTGGGCCTGCCGTTTTATTCGAAACTAGGCTTCGGCAAATTCGGACCGACCTACAAGCAACTCGTCGCCGACGGAGCTGGTGCCTACGACGACTACTGGAAGGGCGCCCACTACAACGGCATCAACACCATCGAAGCCAAAGTCCGGCTGGCGAAGCAGCGCGGCTGCGCGGGGGTGATGATTTGGGAAATTGGGCTGGATACGGCGGATGAAACGTCACTTTTGCGGGCGATTGACCGGGCGAAGCGATGAGCATGAATGACCCATGCTTATATCGCTTGGTGAGTGTTTGAGTATCAGTAACACAGAATGCGAAGTACGCATTCTATGTTGCTATAAATTCCTAAATTTACAGTCGATAAAAAACTGATATTCAATAATTTATAAATACGACTAAGGTGCGTATATTTACGAGTTGGGTGTAAGTTTAACAAGATCATTTTTAGATGAAAAAGGTAGCTTTAATTTTATTCATTCCTATTATTTTGGCAAGTTGTGCTGTAAAATTAACTACAGAAAAAAAACATCAACTTGGCAAACAATTGAATGATATGGTTGAAGTTGACCAAATCGCTGCATTCATCCCAAAAGGGAAATACAAAGACTACTCAAAAATGCAGTGGCGTAACTTCAAAGACAGTGTATTTACTAGTCATAAAGAGATTGTTGAGCGAATGTTCAGTAAATATGGATTTTTAGGTTTCGATAAAATAGGTAAGGAAGGTTCAAATCATTTTTGGTTATTAGTTCAGCATTGCGATAAATATCCAGAATTTCAAAAACAGGTATTAACAGCAATGGATAAAGAAGTTGAAAAAGAAAATGCAGATCCTAATAATTATGCTTACTTGTACGACAGAGTTAAAGTGAACGCAGCAGAAAAACAATTATTTGGAACGCAAGTCACTTACGAAACGGAAACAACAGGTCGAGCTATTCCTAAAATTGGACTTGCTGATTCAGCAAACGTCGATAGACTAAGAGAAAAGTATATTTTGGAACCTTTGAAAGATTATTTAAACAGTATGACAATATCACATTATAATATGAACAAAGATTACTATGAAAAAATGGGAATAACAAAACCAAATCTATATTGAAAAATTAGTAGGTAGTTCCGTGATTTGTATCCCTACATACTTATCGACAATGGAGATTAATATGGATGCTGCCCACGGATTTCGAGATATATCTTGCTAAATCAATTACCGAAAAAAACTAAAATTACAAAATCATGACTTCACAAACCATAAGCATTGATTTGCCATCCGATATTCTTCTTACATTGAACGAATCGGAGAACGAACTCAGGAGGCGAATAAAAGTATCCTTAGCCATTCAGCTTTACGTCCAAGAAAAAATCACGATTGGCAAGGCAGCCCAAATCGCTGAGATGTCGAGATTGCAGTTTGATACGCTGCTTTCTGAGAACAGAATTCCAATTTCTCTTTTAGAATTCGACGATGTCTTGTGTGATATAGAAAAACTTAAATGAAATGAAGAATGGGTTAATTATTTCAGATTCAGGGCCTATTTTTTCTCTGGCAACCATCGGAAAGTTAGAAATTTTGGATGCTTTGTTTGAAAAAATATGCATACCTGATGCTGTCTGGAAAGAAATTACGAGGGATAAGACTACGAAATACTACGGAGAGCTTGCTGCATACTTCGATGGAAAGGTACGGTCAATTTCAGGGTTCAACGAACTAGAATTTATTATGGATTACGGTGAATCAGAAGCTGTATTGCTGTATAGAGAGTTAAGTGCTGATTTTTTATTGATTGACGATAAAAAAGCAAGAGCAATAGCTGAAAGCTTCGGAATGCAATGCGTCGGAACGATCGGCGTTCTTTCTATTGCAAGAGAGAAGGGGCTGATTGGAGAATTAAGGCCATTATTTGAACATTTCCTAAAAAATGGCAGATATTATTCACTAAAACTATTAAATGCTTTCTTGAAAGAACATAACGAAGCAGAAATTGAATAAGATAGATGATGTCTCAACGGTGTTAGGCATCGAATTAAGGTTTAGTAGAAACCGGGCGAACTACCCGAGATTCACGAACCCGTACCGCTCAAGCATCGAATTAAGGTTTAGTAGAAACCCATATATGACCTTTCCCATGAAAAAATTCTTCTTTGCGTTTACAAGCCTATTTGTAGTTCTCAGCACGTCAGGCTACGCCCAAAGCGAAAAGCAGGAAGCACTGCAAGTAGCCCAGGCTTTGCTCGACGCGATAGAACAGGGAGACACTACCGCTTTCCGGGCCGTATTTTTGCCCAACGCCATGATTTACACCGTCCGCGAGAAAGATGGTCAGGCAGTTTCGGCCAGTCGTTCTCCTTTCAGCGATACGTTCCGGCCTGGCACGGTGATAACAGAGCGAATGAAGGACGCGGGCGTGGAAGTGCAGGTACACGGCAACATCGCTCAGGTATGGGCGCCTTACAATCTTTGGATTAACGACGCATTTTCCCATTGCGGGGTGGATGTGTTCACGCTCATCAAAACCGTTACTGGCTGGCGCATTGCGGCTTTGTCGTACACCATTGAGAAGACAGGCTGCGGCTCGCCCGAATTTCCGGCTGCAAAACGATGAAAGTTGAAAATTCTACCGCAGAGGACGTAAGAATCGCCGAGGTGGAACGGGAATTTTATGACTGGCTTCAATCACTACTTAAAAAATAAGAAACCATGAGAATTGAACGAAGCCACAAGGCAAGCCAGCAAGAGGCTATCCGAAAAATTGATTCTTTCCTGGACGAGCTGATGAAGCGCGATTTTCCGGGCGGAGTAGCGATAAAAGAACCTACTAAAAGTTGGTCGGGAAATACCATGAACTTTTCTTTTAAGTTAAAGAAAGGCCTGGTAAGTACTAAGTTAGCAGGGGATATTCAGGTAGAAGATGGGAAGATCATTATGAACTCTCAACTACCGGGTCTTATTAAGACCTTCGTGTCAGAAGAAAAGATTTCGGATGTGATAGGCCAGCAAATTGATAGCCTGTTTCCTGCAAAAAAGTAGCTAACCGTCATTTAGTTAGCTACTTTTTTTCCGTCGAATAGTTGTTTGATAGCATTAGCGGAGAAATCCCCTACATCTTTGGAATCCGTGCCTTCGCCGCTTCCAAGTCCTTCTGCTTGTTTTCCAGGTCGATGACCGACCCGGCGAGGTCGGCTTTATTAGTTTCCTGGTCGCGCATGAGTTCTTCCAGTTTCTTTTGGGTGCGCTCGATTTCCTTCACGATGCGGTCATTGTCGCGTTCCAGGTTTTTGTGGTTCTTGTCGGCTTCATCGTAGTACTCCTCCGCCATCCTGACCTCGTCGCGAGCCACGGCGTAGTCCGAAAATTCTTTCAGGAAATTCTCGGTGGCCGTGTAGGTGCTGTCCGTGAAATTGGATACGAAATGATCGCCGACTTTCACGGCTAAAAAGACATGGCTGATATTGCGGGCGGAGGAAACCTGGCTCAGCATCTCTACGGATTCATGAGAAATGGCCGGAATATTAGCGCGATCTACCGATATGACGCCTCGACGGCTGTGCGTTTTGCCGTAAGTTTTGAGGTAGTCTTCCCAGTATTCTTCCAGATAGCGCGAGGGGATACTGGAATTGAGATTCAGACCAAAATAGTCCTTATCGTTGAGTTTTTCTTTGCCGGGGAAAACGCCCTGCGCGTGAACGGAAGGAACCAGGAAAAAACCCAGCACGACTAGAGGAAGTAATAAATTTTTCATGATTGAATTAATTGTAAGTGAGCTAACTAGACTGACTGAAAGGCGAAAGGATTAAACAGATTGCGCTTTTCGGGTCACGACAACTACCTTTCGGCCGCTTTGGAGCGTTAACGCAAACAAATATACGTCGCCGCCTTCTTTGAGACGCCATTTTTTGCGCAAGTCATCCACTTTGCCCGGAAAGTTACGAATTGTCAGGTTGGCTTTGCCGTTAGGGACGTATTCCGATAAAGCCCGCGCGTCTGGCTTGCAAACAGCTACTACCTCGAAACTACGGCCCGGAAAATCGTCGATCGGCTTTTCCGAAGTATAAAGATGCGTGTTGGGAGCCAGTTTAGCCAACCCGAATCGCGTGGCGGTACTTTTGAAAGCACCGGCCTTCAGCAAGGCGGCGTGCGGTTCGTAAAGAAATCCTTGGGGTTCCCGGAAGTCAGGTTCGGCGTGTGTTTCTTCCTGTCGGTTAAAGTCAAACCCGTATTGAGTGCTGCCATCAGCTTTTAAAATCCTGACTTTCAGAGGAATGTCTTCCACCGCCAGGGACGACTGATTCAATGAGTAAAGTACTTCCTTACATTCCCGATCCAGTCCAACGATATGTACTTCCCGCACAAATCCCAACTGACCAACCGCCAAATCTATGTCCAGTAGCGGCGCGGTTTTGACTAAAATATTTGGGGCCGAGCGAAAAAGCGTGGGCAGTGCTTTGGTCAAGTCGGGCGTGCAATCGGCCAATTGCGCGACTTTGCGCTGACGGTCGTCGCGGCGGGCCGGGTCGGCGTAAAGCCAGTCGGAGGGTACGGGTTTTTGCGACAGCGCGTCGATGGCATCCTCCACCCGCACTTCGATTTTATCCGCCACACCCAGTTCTTCGAAGTTATGCGCAGCCGTCCAGGCCACTTCCGGTTGTTGCTCGAAGTACAGGGTTTGCTCAAATTCTTCGCTCATGTAGTAGCAATCCACGCCCATGCCGCCCGTAATGTCGATCAACTTAATGCCAGAAACCAAACTGGCTTTGAACCGCGCCGTGGCTTCGGAAGAGCCCTGCTCCACCGAAAGAGGAGGAGGAAAAAGCAGCCGCTCGTCGGCGTACCAGTCAGGTAGTTTGTCCTTCGCTTTTTGCCGGGCCGCTATCTGTGCTGCCATTTTTTTTAGGTCAACATCCTGACATTGATTGCCTTGCAGCAACAAGTCAGCCACGTCGTCGTGGAGGTGCGCCTGAATAAAGGCCCTTTCACGGGCTGTCAGCGTAGGAAATGCTTCATTCATCAGGTAAAAATACGATATTCCCGACTTTGGCTAGGGAATTCTACCCAACTACCCTGTGAAAGAACCTGACCGTACCAACGCCCAACTCTATTGGCGAGAAAACCTCACTTACCTGGCCATTTTGCTCGCTATCTGGTTTCTCGTTTCCTACGGCGCGGGCATCCTCTTCGCCGATGCCCTCAACAACTTCCGCCTCGGCGGCTTCAAACTAGGCTTCTGGTTCGCTCAGCAAGGCTCCATCTACATCTTCGTCCTCCTCATTTTCGTCTATATTTATTTGATGAATAGGCTAGATAAGAAATACGGGTATGATGAGTGAGGGGCAAAGTTCCAAAGGCACAAAGGCCCAAAGTCGTACTTGGTCTAAAAGGCAGATTTGCAGATCAAAAATTATTCCCTCATTCTATCATTCACCCATTCAAAATTAAAATTTTGGACGTAAGAACCTGGACTTATATTATCGTTGGCATCACCTTCGCCTTGTACATTGGCATCGCTATTTGGTCGCGGGCGGGCAGTACCAAAGAATTTTACGTGGCGGGCGGTGGTGTGTCGCCCCTGGCTAATGGTATGGCTACGGCAGCGGATTGGATGTCGGCGGCGTCGTTTATTTCGATGGCGGGGCTGATCTCATTCATGGGCTATGACGGAACCGTCTATCTCATGGGCTGGACGGGTGGTTACGTGCTTTTGGCTTTACTGCTAGCGCCTTACCTTCGAAAATTTGGCAAATTTACCGTCCCTGATTTTATCGGCGACCGCTATTATTCCAACGTCGCCCGCACCGTAGCGGTGATTTGTGCCCTATTGGTGTCGTTCACCTACGTGGCCGGACAGATGCGCGGTGTGGGGGTAGTTTTTTCGCGGTTTTTGGAAGTCGATATCAATACGGGCGTCATCATCGGGATGGTCATCGTGTTATTTTATGCCGTTTTGGGCGGCATGAAGGGCATCACCTACACGCAGGTGGCGCAATATTGCGTGCTGATCTTCGCCTTCATGGTGCCGGCGATCATGATTTCCATGAACATGACAGGAGTTCTCATTCCTCAGGTAGGAATGGGAAGTACTTTGTCCGATGGTTCGGGGGTGTATTTGTTGGATAAGTTGGATGGCCTTTCCCGCGAGTTGGGTTTTGCTGAATACACGCAGGGTACCAAATCCAAAATCGACCTGATCGCCATTACGCTGGCGCTGATGGTCGGTACGGCTGGACTACCGCACGTAATTGTGCGGTTTTTCACCGTCAAGCGCGTGAAGGACGCCCGAATGTCAGCGGGATTGGCGCTGTTCTTTATCGCCATTTTATATACCACGGCTCCCGCCATTTCGGTCTTCGCGCGGACCAACCTCATCGAAACCGTCAGTAATCA
>NZ_JBGSXF010000479.1:0-19303 GCF_041751555.1 Persicitalea sp.
CAAACCGACCATAACCTGCCGCTGATGGCCTGGTACGCCGCCGAGCCGCTGGCCGCGCTGGACCCGAACCGCGCCCTGAAAATGGCCGAGCGGGCTAAACTACCTAAGGTTTTAGACTACACCATCCAGCGCGTGGCGGCGATGGGTACCGAGGAGGCCAAGAAAGCTTTGAAAGATTTGGACGGACGGCTGGGTGCGGCAGACTCGCACGAGCGGCATGGGAGTAAGATGCTGCTGGGGGAGGTTTTGGGGAAAGAATAATCTCTCACGCAAATATTCCTTCTATTTGTGCTTACACTTTTGATAAGGTTCCGCTACTAGACGTCAAAAAGCAAGCGCCAACTGCAGATCAGAATGCAAGCGAGGATCGTTTGAGGGTTCGATCTGAATTAATTCGAAAGAATGGCGCTCTTCGGTACTGGACAAGTTTCGCCGGGTGGTTTTTGATACCACTCCCTTACAAGTTTCTCCAACGTGCAATGCCAGCAATTCGGGTAGTACTTCCTGTGAAACAAACCCCTTGAATATTTGCCCGCTGGAATAATCCTTCACCTCAAAACGAGCCTGGCCCCGGATACTTTCCATAAGGACTTCGCCCTGGAAACTGATTTCGATGGCCTCCTCTTCTATAATATTGTCTAAACTGTGTTGAAGCAAACCTATGCGTTCCCGAGTACCCTCCCATTCCAGAGTAGTATCGAAAGGGGTTTGCCAGTTTAAAGACGCCTCCAAGTCAGACTCGTGGAGCGTTTTTAAAAAACGATTCAGATTTTGTACGCCGCCTTTACCGATTTCGCCCGCTCGTTCGGTCAACTCGTTGGCACTTTCTACTTTCAATAGATTAAAAGTTCGCTGAATACATTCCTCGGCCAGACTGTCCCCAAAAAGATCGGGGCTGGTTTTGGCCGTGACGAACAGCCGGGTAGAGCCGGAAGAAATTCGGTTTAAGCGCACATCCAAAAGACCCCGGATCGACTGCAGGGAATCCTGTCCCTTACTACCGTGCTTGACGAACCGCCCCACCTGCACCAGCATTTCCTCGAAGGAGGCTGTAAGTTGACCCACAAGCTGCATGGGAAGCGAACCAAAGTGCGCTTTTTCTCCAATCAGCCGAATCTCAATGACCTCCAACGCACGCAACTCCTTTTCCTCTACCAGTTCTCGGGTCAATTCATCAATTCGAGCTCTGGTGCTATAGACCAGCATTTGCCGAAAACGACTCGTAGGCTTTTCGGCCAAACGACTCTCCTGCTCAGCCAAAACGGTCTGAGATAGAGTGAGAAGATGCGTTATGCGGGAAATGCTAAACATGGTTTATCAACAACGTAAAAATGCCCTTTTGGTTTATGCCAGAGCGATCGAATCCAAATTCATCCAGCCACTTAGTGCGCTCCTCTTCACTTCCTGGATCTGCCAGGTACACATCCACATCGTAGCGTATCTTTATTTGATCATTATTATGAATATCCAGCAGATGATCAAATAATTTAAAGAGTTCAGGACTAAGTGATTCAGCGTCGGATTCACTTGCCCATACGACCAAATCAACGTCATCCGGCAATGGTTTTTGAGTTGTGAAAGACCCATCGATCCATATCTCCAACGGAATACCCAGCTTGAAAAGCTCATCCAAAAATCGGCGAAGCTGAGTGATCAAATGGAGCCTTCTCGCTGCCCCTTCTTCCCCAAAAGGAGTTAGGAAGCAACTATCTAACTGCCAAATCGCAATTTGTTTGAACCCGCTATCGAGCAACGGTGTATAATCTCGTTTAGACCGCTCAAAAGTCATACCTATCTAATGGATCAAAAAAAAATTGGTTAAAAAAGCAGATCCGCCGCCCGAACTACGCCACCTCCTCCGGTTCCAGCGCCTCCCGAAGTACCTGCTGCAACAACTGCTCGTTGTGCCGCTGACTGCCCCCGATGCTGGCTTCCAGCGCGTCGCAAGTCGCCATCAGTTCATCCAGTTTTTCCACGATGCGCTGCTGCTCGGCGAGGGGTGGCAGGGGGATTGGTAAATTTTTCAATTGAGTTGTATTGATTCTTTGGCGTGTCATTCCTCTTAATAATGAAGACAGTTCTTTGAACATAGAATCAGAACTTAGCAAGTACATCAAGTATTTGTTTGAAGTAAAATCGTAGTCTGATCTTATCGTAAAGCAGTCTGCTTTTGCGATAGCGGTGTAATCCAACTCAGGTAAGACCACGCACTTGACCCCATCCGCAAGAAAAGATCCAATAATTACATCTCCATTGTAAACAGTATGTTGCTCAATAGTTTGGTATTTTTCTTGGCTTATAAAGGTCTCTTTGTGAAAATTAAAACTCATACTGCCCAAATTTTCTAGCCTAATGACTTGGACTCCACTGGCTGTATAATCAGCAGTTTTAAGATGTGAACCAAAAGGTCCATCAAAAATATGTATGGCAACCTCCCCCAACCGACACCAAACCCAACTCTCCGGTATTTCAAAAGGAATTTCCTCCTCGCTAATCGGCGGCAGCGGCTTACTTTTTTTGATTTTCTTCTCCTTGACGAGGCGGGCTTTTTCGGCCTGAATGCGGGCGAGGAGTTGGCGAGCGGGCTCGTCGGTGGCGTCTTGCGGCACGAGTTGGCCCTGCATCGCCTCCCGCAAAAACGCCTGCCGGAGCTGTTTGACGAGGTCGAGTTGGTGAGTTAGTTCGGTGGCGAGGGAATTGATATTTTGATTCTTGCCGTTCAGACTTTCGACGATTTCCCGTTGCTCGGACAATTCAGTTGGAATCAACACTTTCAATGGCAAGATATGTTTGGGCTTAATTTCAGTCTTTATTCCCCCTGGAACTTGCTCCTTCAAAGCATTCTTAAATTCAGAGCTTTTTAAAAAACTCTTTAAAAAGCCAATGTCAATTTTGTCTTTATCGTACTCGTATGCTGAGTAGTGAATCGTAGCGATAATATCGTCATTGCCTTGATAAACGGACATTGCGCCTTTCTCGACGTTTATTCCTGAAATCACCAAATCACCTTTTTTGACAAGGATCATTCCAGTGTTAGACGTTTTGTCGGATAAAAATATATTCCCGCTAAAATCAATTTTTGAAATGCGCTTTAATTCAGAAATTTGCGGATCATCGGGCTTAAAACGATCCTTTCTCGCTTTTAAGAAACTTCCCATTTTTACTACCTCCCAGCTCATATTTTTCGTGTTTTAATTTATAAATCAAAAACAACCCGAAGGGGCGGTGCGCCGCTGCGATGGCATATTTATAGAAAACGCTTTCGGACAAATCCGTACGACCGCCCCGGCGGTCCGGTCCGGCAAAGGCCATTAATCCAACAAAAACTGTCTCCGTCCGCGAAATTCAAATCAAAAGCAACCCGAAGGGTTGGAATATTTATAGCAGAGAACGTGGACGGATTTGTACGACCCCCTCGGGGTCGAATCCCGCTACATGAACCATGTATCTATAAATATATGACCCCATTGGGGTCGCTTTGCCTATAATTAATTTTTTTACTCACCAAATTTACGCTCACGCCACCGCGCCCTTCAACTGCGCCAACAAACTACTGCTCTTCCCGAACGACGTCTCTAACATCCGCATCAACTCGGCGCTGCTGTGCTCGTTGGTTTCTTTCGTTTTGGTGGGGTTCTTGATATCAAGGTCGTAGTCGCGGTCGATGATGGTTTGGAGGGGTACCTTCCAACTGATGTCACTTTCGTGGCGGTCGTTCCACCACGTTTTGATCGGTTCGAACTCCTGCACCCGGATGGGTCGGGTTTTGCTGTACGACTTCTGGCCCTCGGGCAGGCGGTGCTCGTAGTACCACACCTCCTTTGTCGGCGCGCCTTTGGTAAAAAACAGCAGGTTGGTCGCCACCGTGGCGTAGGGCTGAAACACCGAATTGGGCAGGCGGATGATCGTGTGCAGGTTGCAGTCTTCCAGGAGCTTCTGCCGCACGCGCTGCTTCACGCCGTCGCCAGTGAGAGAGCCGTCGGGTAGCACGATACCCGCGCGGCCACCGTCTTTGAGCAGGTGAATCATCAGAATCAGGAACAGGTCGGCGCTTTCGCGGGTGCGGTAGTTGAGCGGAAAATTGCTCTCGTTGCCATTGGCCACGATCCCCCCAAAGGGCGGATTGGCCAAAATGGCGTCCACGCGCTGCGGGGCGGTGTAGCTGCTCAGCGGCTGGTCCAGCGAATCGCGGAAGGTGATGTTGGGCACCTCCATGTCGTGCAGGATCAGGTTGGTCGTCGCCAGCAGGTAGGGCAGCGGCTTGTACTCCCAGCCGATGATGTCCTCGGCGATGCTTTTGAGGTCTTCGATGTTGTTGGCGTGCTTCCGCAAGTGCTCGATGGTGGCGGTGAGGTAGCCGCCCGTGCCGCAACTCGGGTCCAGGATTTTCTCGCCCAGTTGCGGGTCGATCATGGCGCAAATAAACTCCGTGATGGCGCGGGGCGTGTAAAACTCCCCACTTTTTCCGGCGCTTTGCAGCTCTTTCAGGATGGTCTCGTAGAGTTCGCCAAAGGCGTGGCGGTCTTTGGCGACGTTGAAGTCGATCTCGTTGAGCTTGTTGAGTACCTTCCTGAGGTTGGTGCCGCTCTTCATGTAATTGTTATTGCCCTGAAACACCTCCCGCACCAGCAGGGCGCGCTGGTTGGCAATTCCGCCGCCCGCGCCCACCGACAGTTCGCGCAGCGAAAGAGCGTCCGGTCCACGAACTCGACCAGCGCGTCGCCCGTCATGCCCTCGTCGTCGGCGGCCCAGGACGTCCAGTGCAGCTTCGCCGGAATGGGGCTCACGTAGGCATCGTTGGTGACTTCGAGTTCCTGGTCTTTGTCGGAGAATATTTTCAAAAACAGCATCCAGCCCAGTTGTTCGATGCGTTGGGCGTCGCCATTGAGGCCAGTGTCCTGCCACATGATGCGGCGAATGCCGTCGAGGGTACCTTTGAGGTTGGTCATAGTTTGGGGTATTCCGGTGTGATGGTACTTTTATAAAATCGTTGTGGATTTGTGCACGATTTTCATCCCGAAGGGATGGTGCGCCGCTGCGATGGCCTATATGTAGAAAGTCGAGTGTTTCATTTCGGTGGATTTCATCCCGAAGGGATGGCATATTTATGGAAAAAACGCTTTTCAGGTTGTGTGCG
Organism: Persicitalea sp.; assembly: GCF_041751555.1. NCBI lineage: Bacteria > Pseudomonadati > Bacteroidota > Cytophagia > Cytophagales > Spirosomataceae > Persicitalea > Persicitalea sp. The sequence goes on from NZ_JBGSXF010000479.1 coordinate 5,138, forward strand.
ACCCCGAAGGGGTCGTATCCTGCCACTGAATTCATGGTTCTATAAATATTTGAACCCTACGGGTTCTATCTGACCGCCTAAACACCAATCGCTACCCACTTATTTTGCCGCCACATCATTCATCCTCAATCCACTCGAACAAATACTCGTCCTTGTATTCGATCTGGTATTTTTGTAAAAAACCGATGTACTCTTCTTTAAAACTTTTGGTCCGGTTGTGTTCTTTCTGGTTCGCAATGTAGGCGATTACATTATCCAAAGCCGAATGTGAATACGAAAAAGCACCGTAGCCCTCCTGCCATTCAAACTTGTGCTTCGTGAATCTTTTCTCCTGCACAAAGGCATTAGAAGCCTTCTTGACCTCGCGTACCAAATCGGACAAACAACACGACGGCCTCATGCCAATCAAGAAATGGATATGATCAGGCATGCCGTTGATCCTTATCATTTTCTGTCCTTTGTTTTGGACGATGCCCGTCATGTACTTATATAGTTCGTCCTCCCAGGTGGAAGCGACCAGGCTGTTGCGCCCTTTTACCGGAAAAACGACTTGAATGTAAATTTGGGAAAAGGTACCTGTGTTCATTGGGGAGATTGCTTTACAAGATTGTTTAGGTGTCAGCCATCCCGATAGGAATGGAATCTTTACAGAAAATTATAGTATCGCCGTCGTGCGACCCTTTCGGGCAGGACCGCCGGAGCGGTCACATATTTATAGAAAACGTTTTTCGCGTGTCAGTGCGACCCCGTGGGGGTCGAATCCCGCTATCCAATGAACTTGCTACAAATATTCTATCGCAGCGGCGCACCGCCTCTACGGGTTGCTTTGGGTTGCGAATTTTCTGACACAAATAATTTAGGCCATTTACGCGCTGGTTTTGTACAATTCCGTTTCTAATTCTTTAATCGCTTCGAGGTATTTTTCTTTACTGCCAAACTGCCGGATGATTTCCAGTGGCGAGCCGAAGTCTGACAGCGGCCTGACTTTCAGGATGTCCATGCTTTCAATGTTGGTCACGCCTTCGTCGGCGTACTTATCGAGCAGCGATTCCAGCACTTTCCGGGCCGGGCCGCCGTATTTGGTGAAGTAGTCGCGCTTCCTGACATCGTTGGCTCGCTCCTGCCGCGTGAGCGGCGGCTGATCGAAGGCCACGTGGCAAATCAGGTCGAATAAATCCACTTCGCGGTCGACGGCATCGCGCAAGGCCTCCACCATCACGCCCTGCTCTTCCAGTTCCTGAATAATAATTTCCTTACGATCGGTTCCATTCCAACGGGCCAGGAAATCGTCCAACGAAGCAAACTGGCCCTGAATCAGTTCTTTGGTGTGGTCTTTCAGGCTCGTAGTGATGGGCTTACCATTCTTGTCGAAGTACAGCTCCCGACTCACCAGTACCGACACGTCCACGCCATTGACGTACACTTTTAGCCGGGGTTCGGAAACGCCACTGGCGCTACTGCCCGGAGGATAGCGAATTGTCGGCGGAACGACTTCGATCTCCTCGCCGGTTTCCTCGTCGATGATGGGCGTGTCGTCCTTTTCTTCGTCATCCACGATCGTGCTCAGGTCGTCGTCTTCCGAAACGGGCTTGACCCGAATGGGATCGCCGTCAAAATCGGGATCGGCGAACAGGTCCGTGACGTTGCGAAAATCCAAAATCGTGAAGAACAACTTGCCGTGGGCTTCGTTGATGCGGGTACCGCGCCCCACGATTTGCTTGAACTTGGTCATGGACTTGATGTCAGAATCCAGCACAATGACTTTGCAGGTTTGCGCATCCACGCCGGTCGTCATGAGTTCGGAGGTAGTCGCAATGACGGGGTAGCGTTCCACAGGATCGATAAAGTTGTCTAGCTCGCGCTTGCCTTCGTCGTTGTCGCCCGTGATTTGCATCACGTATTTATAGTTTTTGGTTACTTCGTCGGCGTTGAGATTGGCCAGGGCGGAGCGCATCCGCTCGGCGTGGTCGATGTCGGTGCAGAACACTATGGTTTTGGCGTAGCGGTCGTAGCCTTTCAAAAACTCCGTGAGTTTACGGGCCACCGTTTCGGTGCGTTCATCGATGACCAGCGTCCGGTCGAAGTCTTGCCGATTGTAGATCCGGTCGGCCACGCGCTCCCCGGACTTGTCTTTCTTGCCCAAAGCGGGCCGCCAGCCCTCGACGTCCACGTTCAGATTGACCCGCACCACCCGGTAAGGGGCCAAAAAACCGTCGTCAATGCCCTGTTTTAGAGAATAGGTGTACACCGGCTCGCCAAAGTACTCGCTGTTGGAGACTTCGTTGGTTTCCTTAGGCGTGGCGGTGAGGCCAATGTGCGTGGCTCTACTGAAATACGTCAGGATTTCGCGCTAAGCGCTGTCTTCCTTCGCGCTGCCCCGGTGGCACTCGTCGATGACGATCAGGTCAAAAAATTCGGGTGAAAATTGTTTGTAGGCGTTGGCTTCCTCATCGTTGCCCGTCAGACCCTGGTACAGCGCCAGATACACTTCGTAGCTCTTATCGATGTTCCGGTTTTTAATCACCGTCATCTTGTCCTTGAAATGCTTGAAATCGTTGCGCCGGGTTTGGTCAATGAGGGCGTTGCGGTCGGTTAGGAACAGAATCCGCTTTTTCCAGCCGCTCTTCCACAGGCGGTGGATGATTTGGAAGGCGGTGTAGGTTTTGCCTGTTCCGGTCGCCATGACCAGCAAAATACGATTTTGTCCTTTGGCGATGGCCTCCACGCTACGGTTGATGGCAATCTGTTGGTAGTAACGCGGGCTTTTTCCACTGCTGTCAAAGTAGTAGTCCTGCGCCGCAATTTTTTCGGCCTCGTCGGTGTCGATGCCTTTGTATTTTTTGTAAATCTGCCAAAGGGAGGCGGGCGTGGGAAAGTCGCCGTTGGACAATTCCGTTTCCATCGCGCCACCCTCCGTGACGGTTCGGTCGTGAAACAAAAAGCCGTCCCCATTGCTGCTGAACACCGCCGGAATATCGAGAATGCGGGCGTATTCCAAGGCCTGCTGCATTCCGGCCCGCACGGAATGCTTGTTATCCTTGGCCTCAATGATGGCGATGGGAATATTGGGTTTGTAGTATAGGATGTAGTCGGCCCTTTTCCGGGCACCCCGGGCAGTGAGTTTGCCGCGTACGTAAATTCGGCCATCCGTGAAAGAAACCTCTTCTAGAAACTGGGTCAGTTTGTCCCAACCGGCGTTTTCAATGGCCGGGGTGATGAATTTGGTGCAAATGTCGCGTTCAGAGAGACTTTTCTTGTCGATCATGCGTAAGAAAACAAAAAGTGAGGGATACAAATAAAGCGAATCTTCGGCTGAATTCTATTCAATCTAATCTGTACTCTCACAGCGCATACCCAAACTTCTGGACGGCAGCATTCAGCGTGCAGCTTCGTTTGGAACGGAAAAATCCAAGAACACACCAAAATTCTCCGGCTGCACCACACTTGCCTCCTCCGGCGCGTAGGCATCCATAAACGCCGCCGGAAACTTTACCCGTCTTTTCGGATTCCACTTGATTTCATAAGCGCGGAAACTACCGTCTTTCTCCTCTACGTAGTCGATTTCCTGCCGCTGGTAGGTGCGCCAGAAGTACGACTTGGCCCAAGACTGCGTGTAGCTGAGGTACTTGATGCGCTCCGAAACGATGAAGTTCTCCCACAACGCCCCTGTGTCGGCGCGGAGCGGCAGCGGCTTGTAATCGCCTATGACAGCATTGCGGACGCCATTGTCGTAAAAGTAGAACTTGCGGTTGGTATTGATTTCGTTGCGCAGGTTGCGGCTGAGGGGATCGAGCCGGAAAATGATGAAAGCCTTTTCCAGTAAATCGAGGTAAGTACTTACCGTCTCTTTCGACACTTCCAGTAGCCTTGATAATTCGTTGAGCGAGACCTCGTTGCCCAACTGAAACGCCAGAGCGGTCAGGAGTTTGTTGATAAGTTCCGGCTTGCGAATGCCGTTGTATTCCAGCAGGTCGCGGTAGAGGTAGCTGCTGATAAGTTCGTTGAGGACAGCGGGTTCGTCGCCCACATAAGTGATTACGTTGGGATACATTCCGAACACCAGCCGGACGGGTAGTTGTTTTTTTGCCTCGAAAGTACCTAGATTTTGGCTCAGTTCTCCCCAGGAAATGGGGTACAGTCGAAATTCCCACTTGCGGCCCGTGAGGGGTTCGTTGATCTCATTGCCCAGTTCCAGCGCCGACGAGCCGCTCACGACAAGTTGTACTTCAGGTAGTTGGTCGGTGATGATTTTGAGCGTCAGGCCCACATTCTTAATGCGCTGAGCTTCATCAATGAAGACGATGCTCTCGTTGCCAATGGCCTGTTTGAGCGGGGCTAAATCCTGGTTTTCCAGCAAAGCGCGGTCGGAAGCCTGATCGGCATCAAAAAATCGGTAGGATGGAAAGGTTTCACAAATCTTTTTGAGCAAGGTAGTTTTACCTACCTGACGCGGACCGAGCAGCACAATGGCGCGGCCCGTTCCCCAACGCTTTACAATTTGCGGCTGAATGGCTCTTTCGATCATTTTTCATTAAATTTGGAGAGTACAATCTCCAAATTTAATGAAAAATGGAGAATATACTCTCCATTTTTAGTCTCTACGCTGTGGATTTTATCTTCTTACCAAAGAAAATAACCCCGTCTCAGCTTAGAAAGGATACGCCACCGCGATATTCAGCACCAGATTCTGCTTGCGCCAGGATTTATCGCGCAGGTTAATTTGATCAAAGACCCACGGGCTGCGCGGCGTGTCCAGAGCCTGGTACCACGGCTTGCGAAAGGGCGTGGCAAGGTCGAGGCGAAAGACGAGAAAGGAGAAATCGAGCCGCAGTCCCAGGCCACCGCCTATGGCTACTTGTTCATAGAAGTTTTTGTTGAATTGGCCAGCTTTCCCGTACAATTCAGTTTCCCGGTAAGTCCAGACATTACCCGCATCTACGAACAAGGCACCGTTGATTAGTTGGGTAAATTTGATTCGTAGTTCTGAGTTTACTTCCAGTCGGATGTCTCCAAAGGAGCTATTCCCAAAAAGGGTCGAGTTGAGGTTGGTATTTCCCGGGCCTAGCGTACGAGCCCGGAACGCGCGAATACCCGTGCTACCTCCGGCAAAATACTGCTTGAACTGAGGCAGCGAGTTGGAGTTGCCGTAAGGAATCCCTAGCCCGCCGATGAAGCGATTGGCCAGGCGAAGGGAGGGGGATAGGTCTCGGAAGTACCGAAACTCTCCGTCGAAACGAACAAACTGCTCAAAAAGAACGTCGAAAAATCGGCTGTCGTTTCCGCCCACGGTACGGTCGAGCAGCCGGGCCAAATTGCCCGCCATGTTGATCCCACCGCTTACCAAAAACTGGTCTCGGGCGAAAGGGCCAGGTGTGGGTTTGTAGGTAATCGTATACTGGTTTTCCAGAATCAAACGATCTGTCAAGACCTGTAACAGACGATCCAAATCGACCTGATTTCCCGTATCGAAAACTCTGGTAACGAATTCCTCGCTTATGTTGCGCGGCCGAATAAAATTAATGCCAAAGGGAGTCAAAGTATGCTCTACCTCGGCGTTCCTTCGCCAGGAGTAGCCGCCCGATGCTCGCAAAGAAGTCTGTGTGTAAAGCCCCCCTTGCGTGAGCGTTTCGTAGCCCGCAGTGAGGATGGTACGCGGTAAGGCCTGGTTAGTTGCCGGGTTGACGTGATAGAAAGGAATGATGAAACGTGGGAAGGATAGTTCGCCTTGTACGTTGAAACGCAAGAAGTTATTGATATTGGCGGGTTGATCCGGTTGCCCGCCGCCAACCTGCCAGTCTACGCCGACATTGGTACTCAGCCGCAGCAGTTCCGCTCCGCGAAAAGTATTCTTATTACTCCACGATACATCTACCTGAGTACCCGCCAGGTTGTTTGACTTGGTCAATCCACTCAATTCCGTCCGCAACGACTTTTCTTTGGCGGGCGTCAAGTAGTAATAGGCGTTCAGGATTGCGGAGTCCGAACGTGGCACGAGTTCGAAGCGATTCTTGACAAACTTGAAATTATTGAGGTTGATGAGTCGCGAAAGCGATACGTCATGCAGCGCGCTGTTGTAACGGCTGCCCTTGGTGAAGCCGATGGCGTCGTCGAAGATACGGGCTTTGTAATTATCCGCCGGATCGACAATATGCAGACCGCGTTTTAATTGAGATTGCGCGGGCAGGGTGTCGGGCGAGAGGGCGTCGTAATCGGCATAGACATAAATATCGCCGATGTAGTACTGTTTCAGCGCGAGTTGCGAGGTAGTGGGCTTTACTTTCAGGAAAATATTTACCGCGTGGGTACCTTCCGTCGAGTCCACTTCGGCGATCAGGTAGTCGGGATTGAAATAGTAATAACCCTTCTCCTTCAAGAGCCGCTCTACCCGGCTGCGTTCGCCTTCGATCACTTCCAGACGATACGGGTCACCTTTACGCAGCAAACTACCCCGCCCCGCCTTTTTCGTCGATAAGAAATCCTTGCTAAACTGCTTGGTTGTGTCGTCCACCACGTAGGCCACCGTGTCGATGTAGTAGCGGGGCTTCACAAATGCCTTGTACTCGGCCACGGCAGTACGCTTTTTATCATTGGCGACAATATCCCCCGTGGCGGTGGAGCGGAAGTAGCCCTGATTGTTCATATAGGCGGCCAAGATTTCGGCGTTGGCCGTCACCACGCGCTGGCTGGCCAGTACGGGTGGCTCACCAAATTTCTTGCGAAACCAATTGCGAAAGCCCTTTTCCTTGCGCGGCGTGCCGATCCAATAGTAGAGCCACACTTTGTAGGGAAAACCAAAGAGCGTGGCATTGGGGGCCGGACGCAGCATACCTTCCAACTGGTCTTCGAGACCGCTCACCTGCTTTTTGGCGGCCGAGTCGGGAACTACTTCCACGCTACCGCCCACGTACAGACTTTCGCCGGGCGGCACGTACTTCGACACCGAGCAACCACCCGCCGCCAGGGCCAATAGAATCAATATGGTAAGCTTAATTCTCATTCTATGCTCAAATCTTTTTGAAACAACTCCCGGAATTTGTCGTATTCCAGTGTCACGATAAAACTCACCCCGGTTTCGACAATAAATCCTTGCAAGACAGCCTGGTACTGATTCTTGCGGTAGGCCCGTAGCAAGTACTTACCGTCTTTGGTCAGCGCGTAGTTCAGGGCTACGTTATCGAAAATCTGGTTGGAGGAGTTTCCGGCGGTTGCTCCCGTATTTTCCAATTCAAAATTCCGACCCACCGATACGGTTAGGCGTTCGTTGAGAAAACTTTTACTTAGGCCCACATTTAGATCGGTGCGAGCGGTACCACCCTCCGCCTGGGAGTTGAGGTTGAAATTGACATTTACGCCCTTGATGAGATCGGAGGCCAGCAGGTTCAGTTGGTCGGTCAATAGCTGGCTTACGCTCTGCCGGGCGATGCCCTCGGCGTTGAGTCCCGCTGAGGAACTAGACGTTGGCTGGTCGGTGAGAAACTTGTTCAAAACCAGCAGCGCAAAAACCTGCTTGTTCAGTTCGGCGGGATTGTTTCGCAAAGTCGACAGGCCGCTGCTCTGCTCGATGCTGCGGGCATCGTCACGGTTCATGGTGCTGGACGCAACGATATCAAAAGTTACGGCGGGATTTAATAAACTGCCGTTGATTTTCAACTGCACATCGAGGGGTACTTTGCCAGCGTCTCTGCTATTCCATTTGGAAGGTGCGCCCAAAGCCGCTAAATCCGCCTTGACTGTGTAAATCGCCGTGATGTCCACCTCGGCGGCCATCGGATCACCCGTCCAGAGGATGGTACTGCCTTTTTGGATCGTGAATTGCTTTTTAAGTACTTCGAAAGTCAGGTCGTAAGAACCTTCCGTGAGTTCGTAAAGGCCCAGTAGGTAGAGCTGGCCATTGGGCGCGATACCCGTGTTGAGTTGGGCGTTGCCCCTGACCTTGATATTGTCGCCGTTCAGCTCGTCGATCACGATTGTAAACTGCGACTCGTCGTCGGCCTCGATGTTCAGGGAGAGTTCGGAGGCGAAGTCAACTATGGTACTGGTATTCACCTGCATCGTGTCCGACTGCGCCATGTTGGTCGAGTCGCTCTTATCCACGAACTTCACGATGCCTTCGGCGGACTCGGCTCCGCCAGCGTCGTTAGGCAGAATGACAGTGATGTCGCTGCCACTTTTAACTTTTATAGTCCCGTCGATAACCGACTGCGACCCCTTTCCTCTGACGTTCAAGCTCATGTCTACTACGCCTCTGCCGTAGAAGAAATCATTTTCCTTCCGACTGGCGTCAAGTACCGTAAAGTCATTGGCTTTTATTTTCAGGTCGTAGCCCACGTCGGGAATTGTGGCGATGGACACGTTGCCGTCCACGGTCAGTTTCTGGTTCAGTGAATCCTGCACCGTGAAATTATTGAAGGCGATGTTCTGACCTTTGAAGTCGATCGTCTGCCCGTTAAAGCGATATCTCGCTCCGAGTTGCTTGATATCAAAAGCTACACTGTCGAACTTCATCTGTCCGTTCAGGCGGGGGCTGTCTGTGCTACCCTGCACGGTGAGCTTGCCCGTCAGGGCACCTTGCGCTCTTTCTAGTTCGCCAAAACTGAACGCTTGCAGCGTTTTGGCGCTCAGACGGTTCATGTCAATATCAAAATTCAAAGCATTATCACCTTCCAGTATGTAGTCGCCCGTGAGCGTCACGTCGTTTAGGTCGCTATTCAACTTGACGTTCAAAGCGATTCGGTCAGCGCGTTCGTTGGTGGCATCGATCGTCAGGTCGCCCACCGGAATCTGGGTCACGGACAGGTTCTTTAACAACAAATCACCCGTGAATGAGGGCGTCTCCATATAATCTTTCAGAACGATCTCACCGTTGAGCTTACCATTGGCCAGCGTCGAGTCCTGCGTGGCCAGGGCGATGAACTGCCCAATACCCAGGCTGTCGAGCTTAATGCTCAGCGGGCCGTTGGGTTCGTTGGTCAGCGAATTGACGAGCAGGCTTTGTCCCTGACGATGGATACCGAAGTCTTTGGCCAGCAATCCTTCATCGCTATACTGAATGTAGCCCGTCTCGTTGGCGTCCCAGGTTTTGTAATCGAGCAGCATCTTGTCACGCAGCGAGATGCGGTAGGCGCTGTCGGCGTAGGCTACGGCACCCGCAATCGTGTGGCGGGGATCGCTGACCGAATCCAACACCATCAAGCCAAAGAGGGCATTATTGTCCGACACCAGTCCCGTCAGCGATGCCTTCTGCACCCGGAAGCTTTCGGTCTCCAGTTTGCCCACGTTGCCCTTGAAGGTAGCTTCCTGCCCATCGCCCGTCATCATGAAGTTGGTCTGTTCGATGCGCATCGTGTCGTATTCCACTAACGGCATTACCAACGACACTTTCATCGTAGTATCTAGTTGGCTGTCGATTCGGGCTGAGAAATTCACCCGATCCAGCTTCGTCAGACCGGGCGCAAACTGTTGAATCAACGGATGGTTCACCACCTGCGCGTCCAATTTCATGTCGTACGGCCCTTCGACCGATTGATAAGGAACGTCCGGGACGGTAAAGTACTTGTTGATTTCGGTCAGTACTACGTCGGCCAGCCGGGCATAGTCGAAAGTACCCGACAAATGGGCCTTCATGAAGGGCGCATCCACCGTGGCGTCTTTGGTGGTGCCGTCGGCCGTGAGGCGCACGTCCACGCTGTCGAGTCGCACCGGGTCACCGTCTTTGGTCAGCACGAAATTGCGCACCGCGATTACACCCAGCGGATTGGCCGGATCGGTAGAAGTCAGGTTGGCATCAATTTGGCCTTGCAAGCTCATTGCTTCCTCATAAAGGTTGAGGGCTTTGAGATTAATATTACGTATATCGGCGTTGGCGTCAACCGTCGGATATTCACTATTCAGGTCGGCCTTAGCGGTCAAGTCGAGGTCGATGTTGCTATCAGCGATGCTCGCTGTGAAATCGGCCAGCCCATTATCAATGGTGCCGTTCAATTTCAGGTTATTATAAGTATAGCCCTTAACAGATGCGCTCTGAACGGTGCCGTTCAGCCGCGTCTGCATGGTCGTGGGCGAGAAGCCGCGCCCATCGACATCGGTTGTCAGCGTTAGTTTACCAAGTTCTTCGGGCGGCTGTTTCAGGAATTTACCCATATCAAATTCCGTAAAGCTCAACCGCCCTTTGTAAGTCGCGTTGACCGAGTCCGTCGCATTTCTGACATTGCCCGCAAACGAACCGTTGCCCAACGAGGTAGCGATCTGGGCATCCATCGTGATGTCGTTCAGGCCGCCTTTTACTTTGCCCGTGATGTTCAGCGTCTCGGGTAGTTCGATGGAGGATGGCAGGGCACTGTCGGGCAGCATCTTCATGAGATCCTGCCGCGTGGAGGCCATTTCGTCGATCGAAATGTTCACCGAAAGCTTGTCGGCGTTGGGCAAGCCATTGATGCGCCCGCTCGTGCGGAGGACCGTTCCTTCCAAAGTACTAAAATTGGCTCTGGAAATCAGCATATTGTCCACCGTCCCCGTGATGAGGGCGTCGCCTTTCAGCAGTCCGTCGGGGCTTTTGGAAAAAGGTGGCGTGTCTTTCAGGTCAGGTACCAGCAACAGCACGTCACTAAATGCCAGTTGGCTGTTGACGAGTTTCATCCTAAGCTGTACCTTGCCAATGTCCTCGCTCAGTTGTTCCTGATTTCTGTATTTCAACACTAACTCGTCGCGCAGCAGCGTCGAGGGCGTTTTCAAGTACATATTTTTCAGGAAAGTCTGTTTTTCAGCATAGGCAAAATCCGCCTTGGCTTGTTGCACTACAAAGCCACTCTGCTCCCGGAAGGCCGCGCGTTCCAGATTCCCGGAAATATTGGTATCGCTAAACTTAAAGTTGTTCAGATCTGCCGTGAAATTGCTAATGCCGAGGTGCGCGAAGTCCATGCCTTTCGGTAGACGTGGTTCGTTGTTGTCGTCGTATTTGAGCTCGTTGTTAGTCAGTTTGATGCTGCCGACCTGAATATTCCAACCGGGGGTCGTATCGCCCGGCGCGGGACCAGCACTGGTAGCCGGGGTTTCCGGGTTAGCCGCCTTCGCCATTTTTTTCTGCTCGACAAAAGCAGAAGTGTTCTCCAAAACTACGTTGCGCACATCGACCTGCTGACTCTCGAAGTAGGTCTTGTCGATGCGTCCCGCCAGTTTCCCCAGCTTTATACCACTTTTCAGACCCGATACTTCATCCGTAAAATTGAAGATCAGATTCTGCACGTTCAGGTCACCGAGCCGCACGTCGAGCGTGTCCATCGGGGCGTCGTCGAGCGCGGAAGGCTTAGACTTATCAGGATCGACAATGGTTTCTACCAACGCTTCGTACATCCGCACATCGGCTCGAGTGCCTGTGAGCGTTATGTTGGTCGGATGGTACTGCGAGAGGGTGGGATTAAATTTATCGAACAGAATGCGGGCATTGGAGATATTGGCGTCGGCGTCGGTGCCGATGACCGCATCTTTATACGTCAGATGGACCCGCTTCAAGAGAAACTCGTCCAGCCGCATTTCCAGCGCACTCGACGTAGTGTCCACGGGTGTGGGTTCTTCGCTGGCGAAGGCGTCGGAAATGAACTGAAAATTAAAGACCGTGTCGGGTAAAGTACGATTCACTTTCAGGCGAATGCCCTCCATCTCGACCTGATTGATGCCAATGTTCCCCTTGACCAGCGACCACATGTCCATGTTGACGTATAACCGCTCGCCCGCCACGAGCGTATCACCCGTTTCATCCTCTATATAAACGCCTTCCAGCGCTACCCAGTCGGGAATGTCCAGCCGAATGGCCCGGATGTCCACACGGGTGTTAAGTTTTTTACGTAAAAAAGAAGTGGCTTGCTTAGTAAGAAAGTTCTGCCCGGCGTCGGTTTTCAATGTCCAGAAAACGATGCCGACCAGCAGGAAAATGACTAGAAAGATGATAGCCAGAGCGGTTATTGCTTTCTTCATACTTGGTTTGGTGAACAGGTCGGGGCCGCGGAAGTCGGTGCGGAACCAACTTCGTGGCGATGAGTACTATCGATTGGTCTGTGTAAACGCTTTTTCGTCCCCTTTAGATTTTACAAAATAAAAAAAGAATAGGTGGCTTACCTAAAAAACCGTGGGTGGTCGTAAAAAGAAATCGAATGCGATTGCTTTAACGACCACCCACGGGTAGGGGTTCGGCCTGCTTAGTTGCGCTGGAAATTTTCCGGGGCGATGGTTTCGTTTACCGCCATCTCGGAGGTAATACTTACTTTGGAATTGTCCTTGCTGCTCATTTCAGTGAGCGTGGACGGGTACATTAAGCCGTACTTGGACTTTTTATAATTATCGTAGTCGGTCGTAGTGACAATGCCCGCCTGGGTTTGCTTCTCACGCTTTAAAAGCCCGGTTTTAGCGTCGAAGTACAGATTGTACTTTACACCCTGCCCTTGCAGCTCCACATGGTGCGCCGGTACGCTGTCGACCTGATCCAGACCCACATAAGTGGCAACCAGGCCACGCTCTTTATAATTGGTGAAAGGCACCAGCAAGTCGTACATTTCCAGGTGCATATTGTCCTGTTCTGCCTGACTAAGGTCTTTTACCTGATAGCGGGTAGCTTTGTCGCTGCCACCGATGGGGATTTTCAACCAGCCCTCATTGCCCTTGACCCCATACACGAAGTCGCGCTTCATAATGGATTTCGTTTTGCTCATCGCCTTATCGGGCATAGAAACGTAAATCTGCGAGTCGTAGTCCGCCGCTGAACTGGAACTATACGTACGCTTCAGCGAGAAATTATCGACGCCTTTCCAGAGTTTCTCACCCCCGGTGGCGGTGTAGTATTTGGCAAAGACCGAATCGACGGTCATATTTGCCTGGCCAAAGGAAAAAGTGGCACTTACAAGCAGCGCGAGGGTAGCCGTTAAGATTTTTTTCGTGTGCAGTTTCATAGCTATTGAAATTGTATTTGTGTAAAAGTTGTAAAAACAGCCTAGAATCAACTATTTGAGCGGCTGCCTTTTTCAGACAGGGTGGGTAAGCCGGGGTTTAATCTTCTGCCCCATGCCAGTATACTAACCTCATAGCAAAAAAATTGTTCCAGCGATGAACCATCTAGAACTCCACCTCAGCCTTTCCCCCGAATACACCGAAATCCTGATGGCTGAATTGGCTGAACTGGGCTTCGAATCCTTTGTTGAGACCGACGAGGGCTTGGACGCCTACATTCTGGAGAGTAATTTTTCGGAGGAAAAACTTCAGGAGACGATAACACGATACCGGACCAGCACGGCTATCGACTTTTCCTGGCGGGTGATGGAAAAGAAAAACTGGAACGAAGAATGGGAGAGCAACTACGCCCCCATTGAGGTCGGTGATGCCGTTCGGGTGCGGGCCTTGTTCCACGAGCCCGATCCGCGTTTCCGACACGAACTGGTTATCACGCCGAAAATGTCGTTTGGAACGGGGCACCACGAAACTACCTGGCTGGTCATGAACGAGCAACTTAGCCTACCCCATGCGGACCGTAATATCCTGGATGTAGGATGCGGTACGGGCATTCTGGCGATTCTGGCCCGCAAGCTTGGTGCGGCGGACTTGCTAGCCTTCGATATCGAGGAATGGGCGGTGGAAAATACAAAGGAGAATTTTTCGTTGAATGAAGCCACCGAACAGAGCGAGGTTTTTCAGGGAACGATCACCGACGTGCCCACCGAACAACGTTTTGGCGGCATCCTGGCCAACATCAACCGTAACATATTGCTGAACGAAATTCCGCGATACGCGCAACACCTCATGCCTGGCGGCTGGTTGGTAGTTAGCGGATTCTACGAAACCGACGCCCCGGACATCATCGCCAAAGCCGAAAGCGCCGGGCTAGCTTTCCAAAGCAGGAACACGCGAAACCAGTGGGCGATGGTGGTGTTTGGGAAGTAGGCGCGACCGATAAATATGATTCTATGAAATTCAATTCCCTATTCTTTGCGCTTGCCCTAATTCTCAGCAGCACAATCCTTCATGCCCAAGGTCTGAAATTTTCCGAAGAGCCGGGAGCATTCATGGCCGAGGCCAAGAAGATCATGCAGGACAGCCGCAACCCGCTCTATGCCAAAACCGCCGCCGAACTGGACACGATATGGATGAGCGCACCTTCGTCGGTACAGCAAACGCAATTCGCCA
>NZ_JBGSXF010000480.1:0-6599 GCF_041751555.1 Persicitalea sp.
TCATCCTCCGTCAGGTCGAAGCGCTGCCGGGCAGGTACCGAGGCAGGAAAAAGAGTCGCACGTAGCATCGTGTGGAAAGCTTCCAGCGGCAGCTTATTTTTAGTTGAGAAGTCGAACGGTTCACTTACCAGACTGTCCCCCGCCATGTAGCCTTTCCCAAGTTTATCAATCCGGCGAAAATCGAACGGGTCGGCATTGTAAGCGGCAGGCTGAGCGTGAATCAGCGAGCCGTCTTCCCGCACGAAGCGAATCGGATTAGTGTGGCGGTTTTCTTCCGCCGACATGCGCACAAAACGGTGCGTGATGTGGGTGTCAGCGTAGCCCATGCCGTGCAGACGACGGTTGATTGCTTGCTGGCCCACAAATTCGTACAGCCGACTGTAGGGGTCATTTTCACTTACTAAAAAAGCTTTCCTGATAAAATGTGCTACCGACGGAAAGCCGATTTGGGCCGTAGTGTCGTACCATTCACGGGTTTGCCCGCCGAAGGCACTGTCGAACTGCATGGGCGTAAATTTGTCCACGCCCGGCATATTCATGCGATTGATTTTTTCCAAAGACAGCAATACCAAAGGTAGTTTGACGATGGAGGCGGGATTGAAGTAAAACGTACTATCCAGATTGAAAGCGAAATCCGTAAATGTCGGTTTGTTCCGGGCGTTGCGGTCGATGCGGGTGTAGAGGATTTGGAGCCGATACTTTTCAGGCTGCCGAATCACTTCCTGGAAAACAGGATTTTCGTTTTGAGAAAAAAGTTTGGTGAGAAAAGCGTCCGTCTTGGGCTGAGCCAGCGCATTTGGTACAACCGAGAAAATGATGAACAGATAACTGATTACAAGCGCATTCCTGGGCATTGAAAATGGTTTTAAGCCAATCAAGAAAAACGAAAATAGCTAAAACCTGAGACTGCGGCAGAATCCGGCATCAATAACCGGATGAAAAGCTAAGCAAACTCCCCGAATAGCCCCTGCTCAGCAAACCTGATTGGCACTCGGATGCTCACAGATCGACCAATAGTCGTAGATGACCTTGATGGTTTGTTTGATTTCGTCGTATCCGCTGCATTTCTTAAAATATCCCTGAACTGTCAACTTGTTATAAGCTTCGTCGACCGAGTCCTGGTCGATAGAAGTGGAGTAAAACACATAGGGAATGCATTTTTTTTTCAGGTACTCGCTCTGATCAATTTGGTGTTTGAACTCGATGCCATTGATTCCGGGCAGGTTCACATCACTCAGAATGAGGAATGGTTTTTCCGAAGTGGATTTAAGGTACTCGAAAGCTTTGGCACAAGTGGGATACCACACCACCGGATTGTCTATCCCAAGGTCTTTCAGAACCATGGTCAGAATTTCTTTGTCGTCGGAATCATCTTCAATTAGAACGATCGTGTCGTGTCGCATGAGCGGGCATAAAAAGCATGAGAATAAAGGAAGGTTTATCAAGTTAGGCATAAAATCCTGGCTTCCCCTAACTTTGTCCTTTCAAATCCCGTTAGGGAAACACATCGTCATCGAGAAATTACCCCATCCATGTATCAAGAAGAGCCTATCGTGATACCCCAACGCCACGCGCGACCTTTCATCGGGGAAGAAATGAAACTGACCAGTTGGTCGGACGTTCAGCCTTTTTACGAAGACCTTAAAACTCGGAAAACCAATAACGTTGCCGACCTGCGGCAGTGGTTTTTGGATCGCAGCGAATTGGAGTCCTACCTGTCTGAAAACTTTGCCTGGCGCTATATCCGTCAAACCTGCGACACAGCCAACGAGGAATTGGTACAGGCCCTGCAGTTTTTCATTAGCGAAATCCAGCCTAAGTTGGCCGTCTATGGCAACGACCTGGATAAAAAAGCCGCCGACAGCCCTTTTCTGAGCGAATTGACGGACACGGGATTCGACATCACGATTCGCAGCATGAAGAAGGCCATCGAGATTTTCCGCGATGAAAACGTGCCGCTGCAAACCCAACTCCAAACCGAGGAGCAGAAGTACGGCTCCATCGCCGGGGCCATGACTGTGACGCTGGATGGCGACGAAATGACGCTGCAAAAAGCAGGCGACCGTCTCTTTACCACCGACCGCGCTGTCCGCGAAGAAGCCTGGCGGGCCATCAGCGACCGTCGTTATCAGGATCACGAAACGCTGGACGAACTGCTGAACACGCTGGTCAAACTACGCGATGAAGTGGGCCGCAACGCGGGCTTCGCCAACTACCGCGACTACATGTTTGCGGCAATGGGCCGCTTCGACTACACGCCCGAGGACTGCTTCACGTTTCACGCTGCCGTGCGCGAAGCTGTGGTGCCGCTGCTCGAAAACATGGCGCAGCAGCGCAAGGACACACTGCAAGTCGATTCGCTGCGCCCCTGGGACACCAAAGTCGATCCGCAGGGCCGCCCGCCACTAAAACCTTTCGCCAGCGGCGACGAACTGCTCGCCAAAACGATTCGCTGCTTCACCCGCCTCGATCCTTTTTTGGGCGATTGTCTGCGGATTATGAAAGCCATGGGCCACCTCGACTTGGAATCACGGAAAGGCAAGGCACCGGGCGGCTACAACTACCCGCTGGACGAAATCGGTGTGCCGTTTATTTTCATGAACGCCACCTCCAACCTCCGCGACATGGTAACGTTGCTGCACGAGGGCGGCCACGCCGTGCATTCGCTTGTCACGCGCGATCTGGCCCTGAACTCTTTTAAGCACACACCTTCGGAAGTGGCTGAGTTGGCCTCCATGTCGATGGAATTGCTCACGATGGATTTTTGGGACGAATTTTTCGACAACGAAGAAGACCTGCGCCGCGCCAAGGTGCAGCATCTGGAATCGATCATTGAAACCCTACCCTGGGTGGCCACGGTGGACAAGTTCCAGCACTGGCTCTACGAAAACCCCGCCCACACCGACGCGCAGCGCACCGACGCCTGGGTCAGGATTTATGAAGAATTTACGGACTCAGTGATGGAATGGACGGGTCTGGAGAAGTACCGCGCCTACGCCTGGCAGCGGCAGTTGCATATTTATCAAGTGCCATTCTACTACATCGAGTATGGGATCGCACAATTAGGAGCCATCGGCGTTTGGAAAAACTACCGCGAGAATCCCGCGCAGGGTTTGAAGGGCTACCTCGACGCGCTGAAACTAGGCTACACGGCCCCCATCGGTCAAATTTACGAAGCCGCCCGCGTGCCGTTCGATTTCTCCAAAAAGCACATTACGGAATTGATGGAGTTTGTGCGTCAGGAATTAGCGGATCTAAATACCTAGAAGCTTGCCATCGCACTTATTTCATAGAGTTGTCAAGCGCAAAGACCGCAATGATTGACCAGCGAGAGCAAAAAAAGCCGGGCCATTCAGCCCGGCTTTTTTCAACTCACCTACATTCATCACCTTTCTAAACGATCATGAATTGCTGATTCTGAGCCGTTGCTCAAAACTCTATACCTTTAATGTCTGCTCAGCGGTGTCGATACCCGACTTAGCTTTGTCGGCTACGTTTTCCACCTTGTAGTTGTAGCTGTCCTTGACGTCTTCCTTAGTCTCGGCGGCTTTGTCCTTATACTGGTCGATTTTGCTTTCCACTTTTCCCGTCACACCGCCCGGTGTGCCGAGGCCCGTTTGGTCTTTCACTTCATCAACAAAACCCACTACTTTATCACGGGCGTCGTTAAACTGGCCTTTGTAGCCGTTGATCTTGTCGGACAGTTGCTCGCGGGTTTTCTTACCGGAACGCGGGGCGGTCAAATAACCAATGGCCAATCCGGCCAATAACCCTCTCAGGAGATTTTTCATGATTTTCTGTTTTTTGATTGCAAGATTGAGATTTACTGTATTCCTGACTTACTAAAATTTTGCCAAAGCACATATATGGCGATTTTCTGTCCAATCAACTTGAGGCTGGGGCAGAACTACCACATTTTTTTTCAAAATGAACAATGGAAATATAATTCTTGCACACCTTGTCTGGGTGCAGGAATAGAAGATTTCTTCGAACGGGTTCTTACGGGTCTAGAGATAGGAGCCGTGATTCTTGTCCTCGCTTATTTCATGAAAGAAAAGATGGGAATCCTGATTCAGAAGACTTTCTTGCTTCTCAATAGTACACCTCCGTCGGGTGGCTTTCCAACTTTTTGATATAAGGCAAATATGCCTGCTCGGATTCCTGCCGGAGGAACGGATTGCCACGCAGGTGCAGTTTCTCCAAATGCACGAGTTCCGTCAAAGGCGCTGGGAAAGTCGCGAGGTTGTTGCCGGACATGTCCAATTCCCGCAATTCTTTAATTGCCAATATTTCTTTGGGCAGGACGCTGTAAAAATTATATCCCAAATCGAGCAAATACAAATTCTTAAAGCGCGTTATTCGCTCGGGCAAACTACTCAGATGATTGTGATGCGCGTAGAGTACTTGCAACCTTTTTAAGCGATCGATGCGGGCGGGTAGCGCGGTGAGTTGGTTATTAGCCACGGCCAGGTGGCTGAGCTTCCTCAGTTTAGTGACTGACTTCGGCAGTTCCGTGAATTGATTGTAGTACAAATCCAACACCTGTAGGCGGCGCAGCTTGCGAAGACCGTTCGGCAGCGTCGCGAGGTCGCAGCCATAGAGGTTCAGGTCGTTGACGCTGCGCAGATGGCGAAAACTACGGTTGCTGAGAGCCAGTTCCTTGTTACCGCCTAACCACAGGCTTTCGAGTCGCTTGCACGAGCGGGCAGCGTCGGGGAAGTCCGTCAGGCCGTTGGTGTGGAGATTCAGGATTTTGAGCGACTTATTCCTAGTCAGTTTCAGTTTGTCGTGGCCAATCTGATTCATACGCAGATCCAGGTTTTTTAGCTTCGGTAGCCGGGCCATGTCCAGGTTCAGGGTGGTGAGTTTGTTGTCGTGCAGATCTAGCACTTCCAGGTTCGGGAAGCGGTAAATGAGATCGTAGGGTACTTCGGTCAGTTCCAACTGATTCAGATGAAGACCCTTGATTCTTAGCGTGTCCACCTGGGTGCGGGCCGCTTCGAGGGTGCCGATCAGGCTATCGCCGCTGCGCACTTTGCGGGGAGTAACCGGACGCCCCATCGAGAACATTCCAGAGAATTTAAATTTTTTCCCTCCACTTTCTTTCAGTTCCCAGCCTATTAGATTTGCCGGAAGGTTGTCACTCAGGTTGGCTCGTAAAAAATCGCTCGTAACTTTTGCGCCGAAAATACCATAAACCAGCAGATCAATTTTGCCCGATTCATTGACATAGGCAGTATAATTTAGCACATAGTTAGTCATAGCGCTTTTGCTCACTGTTGCTTTGATGATTTTTACCAGGCTTTCGTTGAATGATTGCCTTCCTGCTCCGTCCGGTATTATGCCGGGATAGTCTTTAGCGAGCTGCTGGGTAGTGAGGGCGCTATTTTTAAAATCCTCGCGAGACACTACCTTAGGCTGCGCCTGCAAATTCCCGAAAATCAACAGAAAAGACAAAAAGATAAGATTTTTCATAGCACGACGGGTTTAGGTGAAAGTACTTTTCTGCAAACTTAACTAAACAACTAGTTTTTTTGCGAAAAATATTTCGCGCCCGCCGATTTTTTCATATCGTGGGATTACCTTGCCTATTAAATCTGTATGGAAAAGAAAAACAGTCCCCAAAAAGCCAAACTCACTTTGGTCTTGTTTATCCTTTTGTTGCTGGCGGGAGTGTTAAACTTGCTTTTGCTGCTGCTGAAGAATGACTTCTACGGGGGCACCCACCCCACGGACGATTACCTGACGCTGACGGCCAATGTGCTGTTTGTGCTTTCCAGTATGGCGGGGATTGCCATTACGCTGTCGAATATGCGGGGGAAGCGTTGATTAGAGAATTTGAAGACTACCGAATCACCATCACCGACCCGCGCAGCTTTTCTCGGCGACGGTCGGGGTAGTACTCGCTGCCGTAGGTGATGACGTAAGGGTACGCCCCTGGCTGTACTTTCAGGTTCTTGTAAGTGCCGTCCCACTTCTCGTCGATGCTATTGGCGGCGTAAATGACCTCGCCCCAGCGGTTATAGACCTTTATCTCAAAATCTACAAAGTACAGCCCGAAGACATCGAGCAGGTCATTGTTGCCATCACTATTTGGTGTAAAGGCGTCGGGAACGTAAATGCGCGGGTCGCAGCGATCCACCACCTGCGTGGTGTCGGCTAGTGTGCAGCCTTCCCGGTTGGTGGCGATAACGCGGTACTGCCCCAGACGGCTGACCGTAATGCTGCTGGTGGTATCGCCCGTTTCGGGCCAGAAGTACTTTTGGTTCGAGCCGCCTCGGCTGTCCAAAATGGCGGTGCCATTTTCGGGCGTACATAACGGCGACTCGGGGGCGAGTTCCAGTTTGGGTGACGGTAGGAAAACCAATTTCACAGAGCCGCTGCCGCTGCATCCGGCTAAGGTGGCCGTGACGGAGTAAGTACCCGTAAAGCGTGGGTTGATGCTGGAGGTTGTTTGCCCGTTCGACCATTGGTAAGTTGCTTCGCTGATGGTGCCAGCTACCAGTTGGAATTCGGGATCGTAACAAAGCGTCGTGTCCGGGCCGAGACGGACATTCGGAGCGGCTTTCACATTTACGGTGCGGTCGTCGGAGGCCACG
>NZ_JBGSXF010000481.1:0-6083 GCF_041751555.1 Persicitalea sp.
ATCATTAAGGATGAGCCGTACTATGCTTACTTGGGAGCGGTAAAAGCAGATAAATAATCACATATTATGAACCTGGACCGCTG
The DNA here is from genome assembly GCF_041751555.1 of Persicitalea sp. Lineage (NCBI taxonomy): Bacteria > Pseudomonadati > Bacteroidota > Cytophagia > Cytophagales > Spirosomataceae > Persicitalea > Persicitalea sp. The sequence continues at coordinate 84 of NZ_JBGSXF010000481.1, forward strand.
CTGCGTACATACTATCACTACCAAACCCTGGTCGCTGGCCGAGTCAGTGGAGCGTTACGCCGCTGCGGGCGTGAAGGGTATAAGCGTTTGGCAAAATGCCGTAGAAGGCATGACCCACGCGCAGGCTGGGGAATTGATCCGCAAAAACGGGCTTGATGTAGTCTCTTACGTTCGGGGTGGATTTTTTCCGCACACCAGCGCAGAAGAACGCGCCAAAGCCATTGAGCATAACAAGAAACTAGTCGAAGAAGCCGCCGCGTTGGGGGCGCCATTAATCGTCCTCGTCTGCGGAGCATCGCCTGACCAAACCCTGGAAGCTTCTCGGGCGCAAATACAGTCGGGAATCGAAGCGGTACTACCCTTTGCTGAGCAAATGAACGTTAAGCTGGCCATTGAGCCGTTGCACCCGATGTATGCCGCCGATCGATCAGCGATCAACTCATTGGCGCAGGCCAATGATATATCGGAGGCTATCGGTTCACCTTTCGTGGGCGTAGCCGTTGACGTATATCACGTCTGGTGGGAACCCAATCTGGAAGCCGAAATAATACGTTGTGGAAAGAATGACCACTTAATGGCCTACCACGTCTGCGACTGGAAGGTGAACACGGGCGATATGCTCAACGATCGCGGTCTGATGGGCGAAGGCTGCATCGACATTAAGAAAATTAGCCGCTGGGTGGACGCCACGGGCTTCGACGGATACGTAGAAGTCGAAATTTTTTCCAATATCTACTGGCAACAAGACCAGCAGGAGTTTTTGGGAAAAATTGTGAAGGCGTTTGAGGAGAAGGTATAAAATAATAGCTGTCAAATTAACTTCCTATTGGTTATCAAATAATTAGCATTATCAACTATCCATTGAATGAAGACACATACCATCGGAATAATAATGAACGGCGTCACGGGGCGCATGGGTACCAATCAGCACCTTTTGCGGTCGATTAAGGCGATTCGCGAGCAGGGCGGAGTGAAACTTTCCGCCGACGAGGTCATCATGCCCGACCCAATTCTGGTCGGTCGGAACGAGGCCAAATTGAAGGATTTGTGCGAGCGTTCGGGTGTTGAGAAATATACTACTGATCTGGATTCGGTAATTAATGATCCGCACTACCAAATTTATTTCGACTCCCAGGTGACTGGCCGGCGGGCGGCGGCGGTGAAGAAAGCCATCAAAGCCGGGAAAAATATTTACTGCGAAAAACCTACGGGTACTTCCACCGAAGAGGCGCTGGAACTGTACGAAATTTGCACCAAAGCAGGCCTGAAAAACGGCGTTGTTCAGGACAAGTTGTGGTTGCCCGGCATGTTGAAGCTGAAACGCCTGATGGAAAACGATTTCTTCGGCGAAATACTTTCAGTTCGCGGCGAGTTCGGCTATTGGGTGTTCGAGGGCCACAGCGTTCCGGCGCAGCGGCCTTCCTGGAACTACCGTAAGGAAGACGACGGCGGTATAATCGTCGATATGCTCTGCCACTGGCGCTACGTACTGGACCATCTTTTCGGTAAAGTGAAAGCCGTTTCCTGCCTGGGTGCAACGCACATAGAAGAGCGTATCGACGAGCAGGGCAAGCCCTATAAAGCCACTGCCGACGACGCTTGCTACGCTACGTTCGAGTTGGAAGGCGGAGTAATCGCTCAATTCAACTCTTCTTGGACTACCCGCGTCCGCCGCGATGACTTGCTCACGCTGCACGTGGACGGCACCAAGGGCTCGGCGGTAGCCGGACTACGCGAGTGCGTCACGCAGCATTACGGAAACACGCCCAAGCCCGTCTGGAATCCGGACATTGCGCAGCCCATCGACTTCTTCGCGGGCTGGCAGGATGTACCTGAGCAAGAGTTGTTCGACAACGCTTTCAAAGCGCAATGGGAGCTTTTCCTGAAACATATCGTGAAAGACACGCCCTTCCCCTGGGATCTGAAAGAAGGTGCCAAAGGCGTACAACTAGCCGAAAAAGGTATCGAAAGTTGGGAAAAGCGGTGTTGGGTGGACATAGAGGAGCTTTGAAGAGGAAGCGACAAAGTTTCAGAGCCGCATAGCGACAAAGTTTTTTAGCAAAAGGAGTGGTCAGGAACGAAAACCAATTTTAAAACTTAAACCCAGGTTATCGCCTGTCAAGCACTCTGTGGCTTTGTCGCTTTGTCGCTTTGGAACTTAAAAAAATGAAAACAGCTCTGGTTACAGGAGGCAGTCGAGGAATAGGGCTGGGCATCGCGCAGTGTTTAGCGCGGGAGGGGTATGACATTGCCATCAATGGCGTGCGTTCCGAGGAATTGGTGAAGGACACGCTCGATGAACTGCGTGAAATGGGGGTAAAGGCGGAATACTGCCAGGGCAGTATAGCCTCTGCCGAGGACCGGGCGAGGATTGTGGAGGAAGCCTACGAAAAACTGGGTGGTCTGAATGTACTTGTCAACAATGCGGGCATTGCACCGAAGCAGCGGCTCGACTTATTGAACACGACACCCGAAAGTTTTCGCGATTTGCTGGATACCAATCTCGAAGGACCCTTTTTCCTGACACAAGCTATTGCCAATCGCATGGCGGAAGCAAAGGAAGCGAACCTCGATTTTCAGGGTACTATCATCTTTGTTACCTCTATCTCGGCGACCGTAGCATCCATAAACCGGGGTGAGTACTGTATTTCCAAAGCCGGATTGGCCATGACCGCGTCTCTCTTTGCGGTAAAAATGGCCGAATACGACATCCCGGTATTCGAAGTCCGGCCCGGCGTGATCGCCACCGACATGACCTCAAAAGTACAAGGCAAATACGATCAACTTTTCGAAGGGGGCATGGCCCTGCAACCCCGCTGGGGAACGCCCGACGACGTCGGTAAAGCCGTCGCTTCGCTCGTGCGTGGTGATTTCCCGTATTCGACCGGACAAGTCATCCATGTGGATGGCGGAATGCTGATCGACCGACTTTAATTTAGTGGAGAGTGGAGAGTTAATCTTATCTTTCTTTCTCAATTCTCCATTCCCAACTCTCCATTAAAAAAGAATGAACTCGCAAACCGAAAGCCCTTCCGTTCTCTCTCAACTCCTACGTATTCCCGTACTGGTAGCGGCATTGGGGTACATGGTCGATATGTACGATCTGTTCTTGTTTAGCGTCGTGCGGGTGCCTAGCTTGCAGGAGCTGGGTGTATCGGGCGACCAATTGCTGCCCGAAGGCATCACGCTCCTTAACTGGCAGATGGCGGGTTTGCTGATTGGGGGCGTCCTGTGGGGCGTTTTGGGCGACAAACGAGGGCGGTTATCGGTACTTTTCGGCTCGATCATCATGTACTCGCTGGCCAACATCGCCAACGGGTTTGTCAATAGTCTGGAAATGTATGCCGTATTGCGCTTCATTGCGGGCGTGGGACTGGCAGGAGAGCTAGGAGCGGGCATCACGCTAGTGACCGAGGTACTTCCTAAGGAAATACGGGGCTACGGTACCACCTTGGTCGCGACGCTGGGCGTGTTGGGCGCAATCTTAGCTTACTTCGTCGCTGATCTTTTCCAGTGGCGGGTATCCTACTTCGTAGGTGGCGGACTGGGACTTACACTCTTAATTCTCCGCTTCAATGTCTTTGAGTCGGGTATGTTCCAGCATCTAAAAGAAAAAGGCGTCAACCGGGGCGACATTCTCAGCATATTTACCGATCCGACAAGACTCAGAAAGTACATCATGGCCATCGTAGTCGGCTTGCCAATCTGGTTCGTAGTAGGAATTCTCATTACTTTTTCTCCCGAATTTGCCGCCGCTAAGGGTATCGAAGGCATTAGTGCCGGAAAGGCCGTAATGCTGGCTTTTACGGGGCAGGTATTTGGAGATATTTTTAGCGGACTACTTAGTCAGTACCTCAAAAGCCGAAAGAAGGTCATCGGTCTGTTCATTATTCTTTCCGTGGTAATGATGACGCTTTACCTGATGCTACCCGTTTCGCAGGCGTTCTCTTTCTATATGCTCTGCGCCTTCCTGGGCTTCTGCAATGGCTACTGGACGCTGTTTATCACGATTGCCGCCGAACTGTTTGGAACCAACATCCGCGCCACTGTAGCCACGACCATCCCCAACTTCGTGCGGGGGGCTACCATTCCCTTTGCCTCACTTTTCGTTTGGTTGAAAGGTTCCATGGGCGTGATCCAGGCTGGTTTGTTGCTGGGCATCGCTGTGGCGGTAATCGCTCTGATCTCGCTGGCGTTTATCGAAGAAACCTTTACGAAGGACTTGGATTATGTGGAGCGGTAGGACTTGTCGGTTCCTATCACGGCTTACTCGGAAATCCCCTCCAATATCTGTTTCGCAAATGCCCGCGCAGTATTTTTATCCGCCAGTTTTTTAGCAGCTTCTTGATCAAAAACGATCTCCCCCTGTAGTGCCTTGCAAAAAGCTTCGCAAATCGCGGAGGGCGATTCTGAATCCACCGTGACTCCCAGATGTTGAGATTCTACCAAATTTCCCAGATAGCCGAAGTCAGAAGAAATCAGCGGTTTTTGGGATAAGGCTGCCCTGACTACGATCGAGCTCATCCCGACGTGTTTTCGGTAGAGCGTCAGCACGAAGTCCGATACTGAAAAAAGACTTTGAATAGTTGCGCCTTTAAAGGTCTGGAATTGGCAGATGATTTGCGCATCGGCATTCGAAGCGGCGATTCTACTTTCGATTATAGATCGGAACTCACTGTCAATGGGGCCAGCCAATACCAAAGCCAACTTCCTGCTATTGTCCGACGGCATCATTTCAATCGCATCCAGCACGGGTTCGATGCCTTTTCGGTCGTCCAGATGCCCGAATAACAGAAAAACCTTGCGTGAATTCTTAATACCCAAAGCTTTTCTCTGCCCTTCCAATTGGTCGGTGGACAAGTCAAACTGCATGACGGGGTCGCTCAAAGGCCGAACCTTGACTCGATTTGCAATTTTTTGAACAGCAGGTATCGCCGAATGATCCAGGCAAAAAACTACCGAAAATGCGGGATTAGACAGCGCGCGATTGAGGAGTAGCTTTTTGCCCGAAACCATCAGGTTTTCTTTTAGCGAACTACCATCAATTTGGGAAAAATTTGGCCGGAAATAAATTCCGGAAACGGGGCAAGGCGATTTTTTGCCCAGCCACAAGCCCATTTGAAAAAGGTCGAAGTACATCAACAGCGCATGGTCGGGACGAATTTGGGTAGCGTACTTGACGTAAAGATTCCAACCCGCAAAGGAACGACTCACAATCGAGCCGTTTCTGGCCGTTTCCAATTCTTCAGAAGTGATTTCAACAAACTCGATATTGGAACTATTGGCTTGTTCGGCTGGTAGTTCCTCAGCCAAACCCTCCGGCGTGACGAGGAAAAGTTTTCCAGGTAGTTTTTCAGCCTGCCAATACGTAATTAAGTGGGTAAGGTAGTCGGTGTGGTGTCCGTCCAGAACGGTGTCAAAAAGCAGAAGTCTCATGCGATGGCGTTCATCCGGTATTTTGCCGGAAAAAACGCTAATTTCGGCATTCTAACCTGAAATCTATGAAACCTACCGAAATCAATCCCAAACCCCAATTTTTTGATCGATACATCAATCTAGTTGATGACCTGGAACTGCTCGAAGCTCTGGAAACGTATTCGCCAGAGGCAGTATTTTCTGATCTGGAAACGTTGGAAGCACTGGGTGACAAAATCTATGCACCCGGCAAATGGACGGTTAAAGACATTATCCAGCATTGCATCGACACGGAGCGAATCATGAGTTACCGCGCTCTGCGTTTCGCCAGAAACGATCAGACGCCGATACCGGGCTTCGAAGAGAATGGCTACGCTCAAAATACGCTTACCAGCCAAAGAACTCTGGACGATTTGCTGGACGAGTACGAAATAGTTCGAGCATCTACTTTGGCGCAGTTCCAGTACTTCAACGAAGACATGCTAAGTCGCTCCGGTCAGGCCTCACAGGTGCAAATCTCGGTCGGAGCGTTGGGGTTCATGGTAATCGGCCACGCCATTCATCACTGGAATGTTATCGAGGAAA